>NZ_PTRX01000148.1:0-208 GCF_002966045.1 Escherichia sp. MOD1-EC5189
CATCCGTAGCTCAGCTGGATAGAGTACTCGGCTACGAACCGAGCGGTCGGAGGTTCGAATCCTCCCGGATGCACCATCTCTTACTTGATATGGCTTTAGTAGCGGTATCAATATCAGCAGTAAAATAAATTTCCCGATGCATCCGTAGCTCAGCTGGATAGAGTACTCGGCTACGAACCGAGCGGTCGGAGGTTCGAATCCTCCCGGA
>NZ_PTRX01000022.1:0-94750 GCF_002966045.1 Escherichia sp. MOD1-EC5189
TTTTTCGTCTTGCGACGTTAAGAATCCGTATCTTCGAGTGCCCACACAGATTGTCTGATAAATTGTTAAAGAGCAGTTGCGACGCGGCTTTCAGCTCACTGTCGCGAGGTGGCGTATATTACGCTTTCCTCTTTCAGAGTCAACCCTGAATTTCAGGATTTTTCTCTTCAACCGAACCGGCTGTTTGTGTGAAGTGATTCACATCCGCCGTGTCGATGGAGGCGCATTATAGGGAGTCGTTTCAGGAAGACAAGCGGAAAAATGCATTTTTATTTCAACCGCTCATCTTTTAATCATTGCGCCGGTTTTTGCTGCTTTTTTATCGCTTGCGGCAGATCTGCCAGGCTATTTAACACCCAATCTGCTGCATTTTCGGCTTCAGGCGTAATAGGTTTCCCTGTACGCACCAGCACTTTTGTTCCCACGTTCGCCGCAGCCGCAGCCTGCATATCTTCTAATTTATCGCCCACCATATAAGAAGCAGCCATATCAATATGTAAATAATCGCGTGCTGACAAAAGCATCCCCGGATGTGGTTTGCGGCAATCGCAGACCTGGCGAAACTCTTCAACACTACCCTGCGGATGATGCGGGCAATAATAGATGCCATCCAGATCGACATCGCGGTCCGCCAGCGACCAGTCCATCCACTCGGTCAGCGTTTCAAACTGTGCTTCAGTAAATTTACCGCGAGCAATGCCAGACTGGTTGGTTACTACCACCAGCGCAAAGCCCATTTTTTTTAGCTCGCGCATGGCGTCAATGACACCGTCGATAAATTCAAAGTTGTCGATCTCATGGACATAGCCGTGATCGACATTAATGGTGCCATCACGGTCAAGAAAAATTGCGGGTACGCTCTTCGCCACCTTTTATAGCTCCTTAATAAGGCATGTGACGCTAGTATCGCATGTTTCGACCTGCAAGAAAGTGCTCTTCGCATAAACCTGATTGATTTAGACGTCTGGATGCCTTAACATCCATTTCATTGACGGCTTTGACCGTTTCAGGCATTCGAAATGCCACGACTAACTTAATGACGATAATAAATAATCAATGATAAAACTTTCGAATATCACCAAAGTGTTCCACCAGGGCACCCGCACCATCCAGGCGTTGAACAACGTCAGCCTGCATGTGCCAGCTGGACAAATTTATGGCGTTATCGGTGCCTCAGGCGCGGGTAAAAGTACGCTTATCCGTTGTGTAAACCTGCTGGAGCGCCCAACCGAGGGTAGCGTGCTGGTCGATGGTCAGGAACTGACCACGCTGTCAGAATCCGAGTTGACCAAAGCTCGCCGCCAGATTGGTATGATTTTCCAGCATTTTAACCTGCTCTCTTCGCGCACTGTTTTTGGCAACGTGGCACTGCCGCTGGAGCTGGACAACACGCCGAAAGACGAGATTAAACGTCGCGTGACAGAATTACTGTCATTGGTTGGTCTTGGCGATAAGCATGATAGTTACCCGTCTAACCTTTCCGGTGGGCAGAAACAACGTGTGGCGATTGCCCGTGCGTTAGCCAGCAATCCCAAAGTATTGCTGTGTGATGAGGCCACCAGCGCGCTGGACCCGGCAACAACACGTTCTATTCTCGAACTGCTGAAAGACATCAATCGTCGTCTGGGTTTGACGATTCTGTTGATCACCCACGAAATGGACGTTGTGAAGCGCATTTGTGATTGCGTGGCGGTGATCAGTAATGGCGAGTTGATCGAGCAGGACACGGTAAGTGAAGTGTTCTCGCATCCGAAAACGCCGCTGGCACAGAAGTTTATTCAGTCGACCCTGCATCTGGATATCCCGGAAGATTATCAGGAACGTCTGCAAGCGGAACCATTCGCTGACTGCGTGCCGATGCTGCGTCTGGAGTTTACCGGTCAATCGGTCGATGCCCCGCTGCTTTCTGAAACCGCGCGTCGTTTCAACGTCAACAACAACATTATTAGTGCGCAGATGGATTACGCCGGTGGCGTTAAGTTCGGCATCATGCTGACTGAAATGCACGGCACACAACAAGATACGCAAGCCGCCATTGCCTGGCTGCAGGAACACCATGTAAAAGTAGAGGTACTGGGTTATGTCTGAGCCGATGATGTGGCTGCTGGTTCGTGGCGTATGGGAAACGCTGGCAATGACCTTCGTATCCGGTTTTTTTGGTTTTGTGATTGGCCTGCCGGTTGGCGTCCTGCTTTATGTCACGCGTCCGGGGCAAATTATTGCTAACGCGAAGCTGTATCGTACCGTTTCTGCGATTGTGAACATTTTCCGATCCATCCCGTTCATTATCTTGCTGGTATGGATGATTCCGTTTACTCGCGTTATTGTCGGTACATCGATTGGTTTGCAAGCAGCGATTGTTCCGCTGACAGTTGGTGCAGCACCGTTTATTGCCCGTATGGTCGAGAACGCTCTGCTGGAGATCCCAACCGGGTTAATTGAAGCTTCCCGCGCAATGGGTGCCACGCCAATGCAGATCGTCCGTAAAGTGCTGTTACCGGAGGCGTTGCCAGGTCTGGTGAATGCAGCAACTATCACCCTGATTACTCTGGTCGGTTATTCCGCAATGGGTGGCGCAGTCGGTGCCGGTGGTTTGGGTCAGATTGGCTATCAGTATGGCTACATCGGTTACAACGCGACGGTGATGAATACGGTACTGGTATTGCTGGTCATTCTGGTTTATTTAATTCAGTTCGCAGGCGACCGCATCGTCCGGGCTGTCACTCGCAAGTAACGTTCAACACAACATAAATAATTGAAGAAGGAATAAGGTATGGCGTTCAAATTCAAAACCTTTGCGGCAGTGGGAGCCCTGATTGGATCACTGGCACTGGTAGGCTGCGGTCAGGATGAAAAAGATCCAAACCACATTAAAGTCGGCGTGATTGTTGGTGCCGAACAGCAGGTTGCAGAAGTCGCGCAGAAAGTCGCGAAAGACAAATATGGCCTGGACGTTGAGCTGGTCACCTTCAACGACTATGTTCTGCCAAACGAAGCATTGAGCAAAGGCGATATCGACGCCAACGCCTTCCAGCATAAACCGTACCTTGATCAGCAACTGAAAGATCGTGGCTACAAACTGGTCGCAGTAGGCAACACGTTTGTGTATCCGATTGCCGGTTACTCCAAGAAAATCAAATCGCTGGATGAACTGCAGGATGGTTCGCAGGTTGCCGTGCCAAACGACCCGACTAACCTTGGTCGTTCACTGCTGCTGCTGCAAAAAGTGGGCTTGATCAAACTGAAAGATGGCGTTGGCCTGTTGCCAACAGTTCTTGATGTTGTTGAGAACCCAAAAAACCTGAAAATTGTTGAGCTGGAAGCACCGCAGCTGCCGCGCTCTCTGGACGATGCGCAAATCGCTCTGGCGGTTATCAACACCACCTATGCCAGCCAGATTGGCCTGACTCCGGCGAAAGACGGTATCTTTGTCGAAGATAAAGAGTCTCCGTACGTAAACCTGATCGTGACGCGTGAAGATAATAAAGACGCAGAGAACGTGAAGAAATTCGTCCAGGCTTATCAGTCTGACGAAGTTTACGAAGCAGCAAACAAAGTGTTTAACGGTGGCGCTGTTAAAGGCTGGTAATTTTTAGGCTGTTTCCACAATTTGTAATATCATTCAGGACGGGCGCTTGCCCGTCTTGTCATTTTTACAAGCTCCTGATTCAATATTGACGTTTTGATCATACATTGAGGAAATACTATGCGTGCTTTACCGATCTGTTTAGTAGCACTCATGCTAAGCGGCTGTTCCATGTTAAGCAGATCCCCTGTCGAACCCGTTCAAAGCACTGCACCCCAGCCGAAAGCGGAGCCTGCAAAACCGAAAGCGCCGCGCGCCACGCCGGTCCGAATCTATACCAATGCAGAAGAATTAGTCGGCAAACCGTTCCGCGATCTCGGTGAAGTCAGTGGCGATTCTTGCCAGGCCTCCAATCAGGACTCTCCGCCGAGCATTCCAACCGCACGTAAGCGGATGCAAATCAACGCCTCGAAAATGAAGGCCAATGCGGTATTACTGCATAGCTGCGAAGTCACCAGCGGTACGCCAGGCTGCTATCGTCAGGCTGTATGTATCGGTTCTGCGCTTAACATTACGGCGAAATGAGCAGTTTCCAGTTCGAGCAAATAGGCGTTATTCGCTCGCCCTATAAAGAAAAATTCGCCGTTCCGCGCCAGCCAGGTCTGGTAAAAAGCGCCAACGGTGAACTGCATCTCATTGCTCCCTACAACCAGGCCGACGCCGTTCGCGGCCTGGAAGCGTTTAGCCATTTATGGATCCTTTTTGTCTTTCATCAAACAATGGAAGGCGGCTGGCGTCCGACTGTGCGTCCACCGCGCCTCGGCGGTAACGCCAGAATGGGCGTTTTCGCCACACGCTCTACTTTCCGCCCTAACCCGATTGGTATGTCGCTGGTAGAGCTGAAGGAAGTTATTTGTCATAAAGATAGCGTGATTCTGAAGCTCGGCAGTCTGGATCTGGTCGATGGTACGCCGGTGGTAGATATCAAACCGTATCTTCCCTTTGCCGAATCGCTTCCTGATGCCAGTGCCAGCTATGCGCAAAGTGCACCAGCGGCAGAGATGGCGGTGAGTTTTACCTTAGAGGTCGAAAAGCAGCTTTTGACATTGGAGAAGCGCTATCCGCAGTTAACGCTGTTTATCCGCGAAGTACTGGCGCAGGACCCGCGTCCAGCCTATCGTAAAGGTGAGGAAACGGGCAAAACCTATGCCGTCTGGCTGCATAATTTTAACGTTCGCTGGCGCGTCACCGACGCTGGTTTTGAAGTCTTTGCGCTGGAACCGCGTTAAATTCGCGCCCTTCTCTTTTGACATTTCTTTTGCACTGGTAAACTAAATCACTTTTTTTGTCCCAGGCTCGCCTTGAGCCTGCTCTACCTTCCAACTGGAACCGTAACAACATGCGTACTAGCCAATACCTGCTCTCCACTCTTAAGGAGACACCTGCCGACGCCGAGGTGATCAGCCATCAGCTGATGTTACGCGCCGGGATGATCCGCAAGCTGGCCTCCGGGTTATACACCTGGCTGCCGACCGGCGTGCGCGTTCTGAAAAAAGTCGAAAACATCGTGCGTGAAGAGATGAACAACGCCGGTGCGATCGAGGTGTTAATGCCGGTGGTTCAGCCATCTGAACTGTGGCAAGAGAGTGGTCGTTGGGAACAGTATGGCCCGGAATTGCTGCGTATTGCTGACCGTGGTGACCGTCCGTTCGTACTTGGCCCAACTCATGAAGAAGTGATTACCGACCTGATTCGTAACGAGCTGAGCTCTTACAAACAGCTGCCGCTGAACTTCTATCAGATCCAGACCAAGTTCCGTGATGAAGTGCGCCCGCGTTTCGGCGTCATGCGTTCCCGCGAATTCCTGATGAAAGATGCTTACTCTTTCCATACCTCTCAGGAATCCCTGCAGGAAACCTACGATGCAATGTATGCGGCCTACAGCAAAATCTTCAGCCGCATGGGGCTGGATTTCCGCGCCGTACAGGCCGACACCGGTTCTATCGGCGGTAGCGCCTCTCACGAATTCCAGGTGCTGGCGCAGAGCGGTGAAGACGATGTGGTCTTCTCCGACACCTCTGACTATGCAGCGAACATTGAGCTGGCAGAAGCTATCGCGCCGAAAGAACCGCGCGCTGCTGCTACCCAGGAAATGACGCTGGTTGATACGCCGAACGCGAAAACCATCGCGGAACTGGTTGAACAGTTCAATCTGCCGATTGAGAAAACGGTGAAGACTCTGCTGGTTAAAGCGGTTGAAGGCAGTAGCTTCCCGCTGGTTGCGCTGCTGGTGCGTGGTGACCACGAGCTGAACGAAGTTAAAGCAGAAAAACTGCCGCAGGTTGCAAGCCCGCTGACTTTCGCGACTGAAGAAGAAATTCGTGCCGTGGTTAAAGCCGGTCCGGGTTCACTGGGTCCGGTAAACATGCCGATTCCGGTAGTAATTGACCGTACTGTTGCGGCGATGAGTGATTTTGCTGCTGGTGCTAACATCGATGGCAAACACTACTTCGGTATCAACTGGGATCGCGATGTCGCAACCCCGGAAGTTGCGGATATCCGTAACGTAGTGGCTGGCGATCCAAGCCCGGATGGACAGGGTACGCTGCTGATCAAACGTGGTATCGAAGTCGGTCACATCTTCCAGCTGGGTACTAAGTACTCCGAAGCACTTAAAGCCTCCGTTCAGGGTGAAGATGGCCGTAATCAGATCTTGACTATGGGTTGCTACGGTATCGGCGTAACGCGCGTAGTAGCGGCGGCAATTGAGCAGAACTACGACGAACGCGGCATCGTATGGCCTGACGCTATCGCACCTTTCCAGGTGGCGATTCTGCCGATGAACATGCACAAATCCTTCCGCGTACAGGACCTGGCTGAGAAACTGTATAGCGAACTGCGCGCACAGGGTATCGAAGTGCTGCTGGATGACCGCAAAGAACGTCCGGGCGTGATGTTTGCTGACATGGAACTGATCGGTATTCCGCACACTATCGTGTTGGGCGACCGTAACCTCGACAACGACGATATCGAATACAAATACCGTCGTAACGGTGAGAAACAGTTAATTAAGACCGGTGACATCGTCGATTATCTGGTGAAACAGATTAAAGGCTGATGCCAGAAAGGGTCCTGAATTTCAGGACCCTTTTTTACATGGATTGTATAAAATGGATAAACCAAAGGCGCACTGGTGCCTGCTTCTCCCCTGCTTTCTTTCACTTTCGGCCTGTACCGTTGATATCAGCCAGCCAGACTCATCAGCCACAGCGGTAGATGCCGAGGCAAAAACATGGGCAGTCAAATTCCAGCATCAAAGCTCTTTCACCGAACAATCAATAAAAGAAATAACAGAACCTGATCTCAAACCCGGCGATTTACTGTTCTCCTCAAGCCTCGGGGTAACCTCATTTGGGATTCGCGTCTTCAGCACTTCCTCTGTGAGTCACGTTGCAATCTTTTTGGGAGATAATAACGTTGCAGAAGCGACAGGAGATGGCGTCCAGATTGTTTCCCTTAAAAAAGCGATGAAGCATAGTGATAAGCTTTTCGTCTTACGAGTTCCGGATCTTACCCCGCAACAAGCCACAGAAATTACCGCGTTTGCCAATAAAATCAAAGATAGCGGTTATAACTATCGCGGCATTGTCGAATTTATTCCATTTATGGTGACTCGTCAGATGTGCTCACTGAATCCGTTCTCCGAGGATTTTCGCCAACAGTGCGTCAGCGGCCTGGCGAAAGCGCAGTTAAGCAGTGTGAGCGAAGGAGACAAAAAGTCGTGGTTTTGTTCGGAATTTGTCACTGATGCATTTGCCAAAGCCGGACATCCGCTTACGCTGGCACAGTCTGGCTGGATTAGCCCTGCCGATCTGATGCATATGCGTACTGGCGATGTCTCTGCGTTTAAGCCAGAAACGCAATTAGAGTATGTCGGGCACTTGAAGCCAGGGATTTATATCAAAGCGGGTCGCTTCGTTGGGTTGACTCAGTGATAAAAGCCAGCCTCGTCCACAAAATACCGGATGAGGCGTGAGCGCCTTACCCGGCTTACAAAATCGTGCTAATACAAAATATTGCATTATATGCTGTAGGCCAGATAAGCGCAGCGCATCAGGCAATTTTTCGTTTGTTTCTGTCTCAAGACGGATTACTGCCCCAAACTACTGCAATCCTGGTTTGGGTAAAATTTACCTGCCGTATCGGGCACAAATACTTTGGTCGGCGCACCAGTATCCGGATTAGCCTCAAGCGTAAAGTGACCTTCTACTGACAGTAACACTGGTTTCTCGCTGTTGCCACGGGCAGCCAAATAGCCCCGTTCCAGCTCAGCGTTATTCGCTACCATGAAACGTTTTCCGGTCGCGCAATCAGTAAAGGTCGCCGCATCAGCCATATAAAAATACATGCCGCGTAGAGTCATCGGCGTCACTGGCAGGCTGGACTTTGCCGGTTCCAGTGTATAGTTGAACTGCGATTCGATCGGATTGCCTTCACGATCGAGCATCTCCAGCGCATCTCCTTTCGCCCGATAATATGACTTTTCACCTTTACTGTCGGTTAATACCAGTTTGTCAGCGGTTCGCGCCCATGTACCGTAGGAGGCGAAAGAGGAAGGTTCTTCACGAGCCCCCAGATAACGCTCATTCATCACCCATGTTCCGTCTTTTTCGAGGAACAGAGAGGTTTCGATACCTTCGCAATCAGCACACGGCAGTACGCCGCGCCAGCTTTGCGGCATCGGCTTCAGTTCAGCGGCCTGCGCCGGGGAAAGCGTATCGACTTCGGCCCGATTATTACATCCCATCAGTGTAAAGAGGCTGATTACAGCCATCGCTGTCACTATCGCTTTTTTCACCATCCATTCCTTCTTTTTATTCCCGACCGCCGCGCACTTTGCCGCGCAACGCCTTCACGCTTGATTTTTGTGCTTTCGATACCAGCCTGCGCTCTTTTGATGCGCGGGTAGGTCGTGTCGGTCGCCGGGTTTTTTGTTCTGTTGTTAATTCTTTAATCACTGCCACCAACCGTGCCAGCGCCGCTTCGCGGTTCAGTTCCTGGCTGCGATATTCCTGTGCCTTGATGACAATCACTCCATCACTGCTGATCAAATGATGGCTGGCGGCTAGCAGTCGCTCTTTGTAATACTCTGGCAGGCTGGACGCTCGAATGTCAAAACGCAGATGAATAGCCGTTGAGGTCTTATTAACATGCTGTCCGCCCGCGCCCTGTGCACGAATAGCAGTGATCTCAAACTCGCCATTGGGGATAGCAACATGTCGGGAAATCACAATCATGAAGGTTGTTGCCAGACGGTTAAGTCCACTTCCAGATTATTCTTGTCATCCGATAACCAAATCACCCCATCCTGAATCGTTGCCTGCAGCGTCATGGTACGATCGGCAAAGGCGCTCACTTTTGCCAGTTGCTCATCGTCCAGATACCAGACGGAAAGATTGGCAAACTGCGCACATTTGCTCTGATTTTGCTGCCACCAGATTTGCGCCGCCCGACTATTATAGGCAAACAGCGCCACTTCTGCGGCCTGGGTGCAGGCTTTCTTAATCCGCCGCTCATCCGGCAATCCCAGTTCAATCCACAAATCAATGCCCAGATGATCATTACGCAGCCACGCTTCCGGCTCATCATCGGCACACAAACCTCGGGTAAATTGCAGACGCTCATCGGCATATTTCAGCCACGCCAGCAGGCGCAGCATCATGCGCTCCTGTGTTTCTGAAGGATGGCGCGCCAGCGTCAGAGAGGCATCGAGAAACTGGTTGCGGTCGAGATCGGCCACATTAACCGTCGCTTTATAAATTGTCGCTTTAAGCGCCATAAGAAAACTCCTTTCGAATCAGGAGGCCATTGTAACGGAATACGTGCAGTTGCGACGCTGATATTGCAGAAATGAGTGTGGTATAGTCACCTTGCGAAACAGAGTTTATCTTCGTAGGCTTAGACTTGCATCCACGGTTAAGTCAGAGTGCTGACAGGAGGGCATGTGGAAAAATATTGTGAGTTAATACGCAAGCGGTACGCGGAAATCGCCAGCGGAGATTTAGGATACGTTCCGGACGCGCTGGGCTGCGTTTTGAAAGTGCTGAATGAAATGGCTGCCGACGATGCCCTTTCTGAGGCTGTCAGGGAAAAAGCAGCATACGCTGCGGCAAACTTACTGGTGAGCGATTATGTCAATGAATGATACGTATCAACCAATCAATTGTGATGATTACGATAATCTTGAGCTCGCCTGCCAGCATCATTTAATGCTGACACTTGAGCTGAAAGATGGCGAAAAACTGCAGGGGAAGGCCAGCGATTTAGTCTCCCGCAAAAATGTGGAATATCTGGTCGTCGAAGCTGCTGGCGAAACCCGCGAGCTACGTCTGGATAAAATTACCAGCTTTAGCCACCCGGAAATTGGTACGGTGGTGGTGAGCGAGTCCTGATTGACTTTCGCCGGATGCGACGTTTGAAGCGTCTTATCCGGCTTTCACTTAACTAAGCGTTTTCTTCCAGACAAAACTTACGCCATTCTCACCTTCGGCCACACCTTCTTGCGTCACAAATACCTCTGCCGCTGCAATCAGCGTTTCGCCATAAAACAGCAGTGGCGTGGTGTCACGCAGCCACGGCGGTACGCCCAGTTCCTGCCAGATTTTCTTTAGCTTACGTCCGCCGTTGCGCCCGACAATATGCAGCAATCCTGGCGCTTTGAAACGCACGCTGACCGCTTCGTCTGCACGCGGAGGGCGAATATCGCCTCCCGCAGTAAGTTGTACACTTCCCAGCGCCGCCGGTAATTCCAGCGGTTGTAGCCACGTCTGCCACGGCACAATGGTTTCGCTTTGCCCAGTGACGGATTTAATCCACCACAGTTGCGATTGATAGCGGCGGATTTCAAACGCCCCCAAACGTAAACAGGGGGAAGCATCTTCTCGCGCCAGCGCCACTTCCTGCCAGATCCTCACCAACGCGTCGCGGGAAGGCATCGGTGCATTCTGCCCTGCCAGCCAGCGGCGGATAATCGCCGCGCGACGGGCATCACTCATCGCCAGCATTGGCGCAATCTGCAGCGTCCCCTGCGGCGTTTGACAGTGTGCTAAATCATCTGCCAGCAGTTCATCCAGCAGGCTCTCTTGCTCAGCACAAAGTGCAGCGCTGCGGGCCGTTGCTTCGGCAAAATGCGGCCAACGCTGCTGCAATAACGGCACTACGCGCAGGCGCAGGAAGTTACGATCGTATGAGTCGTCCTGATTACTTTCGTCTTCAATCCAACGTAAACCATGCGCCAACGCCCACTGCTCCAGTTCTCCCCGTGTGCGGGCGAGCAACGGTCGGATCAGCCGCGTTCCGGCAAACTCCGAGACTTCCGCCATAGCCGAAAGCCCTGCAGGGCCGCTACCGCGTTTTAACGCCAGCAGAAACGTTTCACATTGATCGTCGAGATGTTGCGCTGTAACCAGCACTTCACCAGGTAACAGGGTACGAGCAAATGCCTGATAACGTGCCTGCCGCGCCTGAGCCTCAATACCTAGCCCCTCTTGCGCAAGTTGCACACGCTCAACCACCAGCGGCACCTGCCACTGCTGGCAGATATTTTCACAATGTTTCACCCAAGCATCAGCGTTGGCACTTAAACCGTGATGCACATGAATAGCGCGCAGGGTGACGCCCGGATTTTCCGTCCGCCACTGCACCAACTGATGCAGCAGAACGGTGGAGTCAAGCCCGCCGCTAAAGGCCACCAGAATCTGGCGTGAGATGAGAAGTTGTCTATTGAGAGTGAGTGTCATGATGGTGCGATTTTACAGTAGCAATGCCCGGCACGTTACCGGGCAAATATGGCGATGACAAGCCTTACTGCTCATACAGTTCCAACGGCAGTCCGTCCGGATCGTTAAAGAATGTGAAGCGCTTTTGCGTGTAGGGATCGACACGTATGGCTTCACATTTCACGTTATGGCTTTCAAGATGCGCCACTGCCGCATCGATATCATCAACGCTAAAAGCCAGATGACGCAGGCCGCAAGCTTCCGGTCGGCTGGGGCGCTCCGGCGGGAACGGAAATGAGAAAAGCTCAATCACATATTGCCCATTAAGCGCCAAATCCCCTTTCCACGAATCGCGCGCTTCGCGATAGACTTCGCTTTGCAGCGTGAAACCGAGAATATCGCAGTAGAAAGCTTTGCTCACCGCATAATCCGTCGCAATAATCGCAATATGATGAACTTGTTTTAAACCCAGCATAACGTCTCCTTTATTTGTTAACAGCACGTTACTCGCCCGGAAGCCGCTCTGGCAAGTTATCCCGCCATTTTTAGGACTCGTACGCGGTAAACGCCATCTTCGTCCTGTTTCGCGCCGTGAATATCCGTTTCAAAGCCGGGGTAGCGCTGGCCCACTGAACAGAGCATCAGCAGAAAATCGAGTACCGTGCGGCTCTCCTCGGTCAGCATTTCTCCAGGCATCAGTAGCGGTACGCCAGGCGGATAAGGCAGGATCATATTTGCCGATACCCTACCGACCAGTTGTTCCAGCGCAATGGTTTCTACTTCGCCTTTAATCTGTCGTTGCCATGCCTGATGTGGCGTCATGATCATCTCCGGCAAAGTATCAAATGCCCGCAACATCAAACCGGGAAGATCGTGTTTACGAATCAGCTTATGGATGCCTTGCGCCAGATCCTGAATACGCATATTGCGATAAAAATCGGGATCTTCTGCATAGAGATCGGGCAGCATATTTTTGATCCGCAGGTTGAGATCGTAAGAGCGCTTAAATTCCGTCAACCCACGCAATAATCCCATTGCTTTGGTTTTATCGATACCAATACTAAAGAGAAACAGCAGGTTATAAGGGCCGGTTTTCTCTACTACGATCCCACGTTCGTCGAGGAATTTTGCCACCAGCGCCGCCGGGATCCCCTCATCGCTCATATTGCCCTGCTCGTCCATCCCCGGTGTCAAAATAGTGACTTTAACCGGATCGAGAAACATATGATCGGCATCCGCATCGTTAAAGCCGTGCCACTGTTCGCCAGGCGCAACGGGCCAGCATTCGGCTTCATCCACCTGCGGCGGTTGCCAGATATCGAAAAACCAGCTGTCAGACTCTTCCCGCAGCCGCTGGACCTCTTTGCGAAAATGCAGCGCTCGTTCTACTGAACGGTTAATCAGCCGTTTGCCCGGATTACCACGCAGCATCGCCGCCGCTGTCTCAACCGAAGCAACAATGGGATAACTGGGCGAGGTGGTGGTATGCATCATAAAGGCTTCATTAAACGCCTCTTCGTCGTACTCACCTTTAATGTGGATCAGTGATGCCTGCGACAACGCCGCCAGCATTTTGTGGGTCGATTGCGTTTCGAAGAAAACTTTTCCTGCCACCCGATCGCCACTCATACCACTTTTGCCCTGATAGATCGGATGAAAATGAGTATACGGGACCCAGGCGGAATCGAAGTGGATCGAGGGGACATCCAGCGTCTGTTTGATCCAGTCGGTGTTGTAGAGCAAGCCATCATAGGTTGAGTTGGTGATCACCGCATGAACCGGCCATTGTGCCTGCGTGGTAGCAGCGACTTTCTCTTCGATACTGTCGCGGGTAAATTCTCGTCGCGGGATCCCACCCAGAATCCCCAACGCATTACGCGTCGGTTTCAGCCAGACCGGCACTATATCGTTCATCATCAACAGATGCGCCAGTGATTTATGGCAGTTGCGGTCAATTAACAGCGTACTGCCGGATGGCGCGGCGTACATACCCACAATTTTGTTCGACGTCGATGTTCCGTTGGTGACGATATAACTCTGTTCCGCGCCGAAAGTCCGTGCGATGTACTCTTCCGCTTCCAGATGTGGCCCGGCGTGGTCGAGCAACGAACCTAGCTCGGTTACCGAAATAGAGACGTCCGCCTTGAGGGTATTACCGCCGAAAAAATCATAAAACAGACAGCCTACCGGGCTTTTCTGATACGCGGTGCCGCCCATATGCCCCGGCGTACAAAAGGTGTACTTCCGCTCTTTGACATAAGTAAACAAGGCTTTAGTGAATGGCGGGGTAATGTTATCGAGATATTCGTTGGTGTACTGACGCATACGAATGGCGATATCTTCTGCCTGCCCCAGCGCATATTCAAAGAACCAGAGCGCCATCCGCATATCCTGCACGCTGACATCCATCGTCGAGTGAGTATTGATGAAGGCATAAAGCGGGAGATATTCATTAAGTTGATTGATATCGCTACATAAATCGAGACTGTATTCATCCCAGTCAAAAATCACGCCGCATATTCGTGGGTTGTGTTCGATAAATTTCAGCAAATCAACGCTGTTTTGTGGCCAGATAATCTGAAAACCTTGCGCCACCAGCGCCGACTCCAGTTCTTTGATGGGCTCATCTTTATAAAAGACGCCATGCGGTCCCATAATGGCAATGATATTCATGTGTTCCTCCTGGAAAATCCTTCCTTAATCATAGCCTGCTCAAACCGTGGCGATAAAAAAGGGCCACCGAAGTGACCCTTTTCAGAACATTTGCGAATTACGCGTAACCGTAGCTCATCAGGCGCTGATAACGACGATTTTTTAAATCTTCAGTGCTTAACACGTCGAGATCGGCCAGATCCGCCAGCAGCTGCGCTTTCAGAGACGCCGCCATCGCTTCCGGGTTACGGTGAGCACCACCCAGCGGTTCCGGGATGATGGAGTCAATCAGTTTCAGTTCTTTCAAACGCGGAGCGATGATCCCCATCGCTTCAGCCGCCAGCGGTGCTTTGTCGGCGCTCTTCCACAGAATGGACGCACAACCTTCCGGCGAGATAACGGAATAGGTGCTGTATTGCAGCATATTCACTTTATCGCCCACGCCAATCGCCAGTGCGCCGCCAGAACCACCTTCACCGATAACGGTGCAGATAGTCGGTACGCTAAGGCGAGACATTTCACGCAGGTTGCGTGCAATGGCTTCAGACTGACCGCGTTCTTCTGCGCCCACGCCAGGATAAGCCCCCGGGGTGTCGATAAAGGTGATGATTGGCATCTTAAAGCGTTCAGCCATTTGCATCAGACGCAGTGCTTTGCGGTAACCTTCTGGCGCTGGCATACCAAAGTTACGGCGAATTTTTTCTTTGGTTTCACGACCTTTTTGATGACCAATGATCATCACCGGACGACCATCGAGACGGGCGATACCCCCGACGATAGCTTTATCGTCTGCATACGCGCGGTCGCCAGCCAGTTCGTCAAATTCATCAAAGGCCAGACGAACGTAATCCAGGGTATAAGGACGCTGTGGATGGCGTGCCAGTTGCGCAATCTGCCATGCACCGAGATCGGCGAAGATTTTACGCGTCAGTTCTACGCTTTTTTCACGCAGACGATGCACTTCTTCATCGATATTAATATCCAGTTTCTCATCCTGGCGGCTAACCGCAGTCAGAGAATCGATTTTCGCTTCCAGCTCTGCAATCGGCTGTTCAAAATCAAGGAAATTCAGACTCATAGTATTCCTGTATTAGTCAAACTCCAGTTCCACCTGCTCCGAACCAATGAGGCCACGGAGATCGTTTAATAAACGATCGCTCGGAGAGACACGCCACGTCGCGCCAAAACGCAACCGCGCGCGTGCATCCGCCCTCTGATAGTAGAGATGTACTGGAATTGTCCCAGAGCGGTGGGGTTCCAGAGACTGACGGAGTCGGTTTAAAAGCTGGTCATCAATTTGCCTGTCCGTCAGCGAGATAGCAAGCCCGCGAGCATATTTTTCCCGGGCTTCGTCAATATCCATCACTTCGCGAGCGGTCATTTTAAGCCCACCGCTGAAGTCATCAAAGCTGACCTGTCCGCTGACGATAAGTATGCGGTCTTTTTCCAGCAATTGCTGGTATTTATCCAGGGCGTCAGTAAACAACATCACTTCCAGCCGCCCGGAACGGTCATCCAGCGTGCAGATACCGATACGATTGCCGCGCTTGGTGACCATAACCCGCGCAGCAACAACGAGCCCCGCAGCCGTGGTGACTTTACCACGTTCTGTCGGGTGCATGTCTTTCAGCCTTACGCCTCCGACATAACGCTCAATCTCTTTTAAATACTGGTTGATAGGGTGTCCCGTCAGATACAGACCTAACGTTTCACGCTCCCCATCTAACACCACCTGCTCCGGCCACGGTTGGCAACTGGCGTAGGATTGTTCAATTTGTTCCGGCTCTTCTGCCAGCACGCCGAACATATCAGCCTGACCGATGGCTTCTGCTTTCGCGTGTTGATCAGCCGCCTTTAACGCATCGCCCAGCGAGTTCATCAGCGCCGCGCGGTGTGGCCCAAGACGGTCAAACGCCCCGGACATGATCAGTTTTTCCAGCACTCGCCGGTTTAACTTTTTGGTGTCTGTACGGGCGCAGAGATCAAACAATTCACGGAAATAGCCGCCTTTATTACGGGCTTCAATGATCGCCTCAATCGGACCTTCACCTACCCCTTTGATCGCGCCAATACCATACACGATTTCGCCGTCGTCGTTGACGTGGAAATGGTAAAGACCGGAGTTTATATCTGGTGGCAGGATTTTCAGCCCCATCCGCCAGCACTCATCCACCAGGCCCACCACCTTCTCGGTGTTGTCCATATCGGCGGTCATTACTGCCGCCATAAACTCCGCTGGATAGTGCGCTTTCAGCCATAACGTTTGATATGAAACCAAAGCATAGGCCGCAGAGTGCGATTTGTTAAATCCGTAACCAGCGAATTTCTCCACCAGGTCGAAGATTTTCATCGCCAGTTCGGCGTTGATCCCGTTCTTTTCTGCGCCTTCAGCAAATACAGAACGCTGCTTGGCCATCTCTTCCGGCTTTTTCTTACCCATCGCACGACGCAGCATATCCGCGCCACCGAGGGTATAACCAGAAAGCACCTGGGCAATCTGCATGACCTGTTCCTGATACAGGATAATGCCGTAGGTTGGCTCCAGTACCGGTTTCAGGCTTTCATGCTGCCACTGCACATCCGGATAGGAGATCTCTTCGCGACCATGTTTACGGTCGATAAAGTTATCCACCATCCCTGATTGCAACGGGCCGGGGCGGAACAGTGCCACCAGTGCGATCATATCTTCGAAGCAGTCAGGTTGCAGACGTTTGATCAGGTCCTTCATGCCGCGCGATTCAAGCTGGAATACCGCCGTGGTTTCCGAGCGTTGCAGCATGTCGAAACTTTTCTTGTCATCCAGCGGGATCGCGGCGATATCCAGCGGCGGCTCGCCATTCTTCGCCCGCCGCTTGTTGATCATCTCCAGCGCCCAGTTGATGATGGTGAGCGTACGCAGGCCGAGGAAGTCGAACTTCACCAGCCCGGCGTATTCAACGTCGCTTTTATCAAACTGGGTAACCGGATGTTTGCCCTCTTCATCGCAATAAAGCGGCGCAAAATCGGTAATTTTGGTCGGCGCGATAACCACCCCACCGGCGTGCTTACCAGCGTTACGGGTGACCCCTTCCAGTTTGCGCGCCATGTCGATCAGCGCCTTAACTTCTTCATCCGCTTCGTAGATTTCCGGCAGTTGCGGCTCGGCTTCAAACGCTTTCGCCAGCGTCATCCCCGGATCTGGCGGGATCAGTTTCGAGATACGATCGACAAATCCGTACGGATGCCCCAGTACACGACCTACGTCGCGGATCACCGCTTTCGCCGCCATCGTACCGAAGGTGATGATCTGCGATACCGCATCGCGACCGTACATGTCCGCCACGTGTTCGATAACCTGGTCACGTTTCTCCATACAGAAGTCAACGTCGAAGTCAGGCATGGAGACACGTTCCGGGTTAAGGAAACGTTCGAACAGCAGGTCAAACTCCAGCGGATCGAGGTCGGTAATTTTCAGCGCGTAGGCCACCAGTGACCCTGCACCGGAACCACGGCCAGGCCCTACCGGTACGCCGTTATCCTTCGACCACTGGATAAATTCCATAACGATGAGGAAGTAACCCGGGAAACCCATCTGGTTGATAACCTGAAGTTCAGTATCCAGACGCTCGTCATACTCCGGGCGACGCTTAAGACGTTCTTCCTCGTCAGGGAATAAAAACGCCAGACGCTCTTCCAGGCCTTCTTTTGCACGCTTGACCAGATAATCTTCGGTGCTCATGTCCCCGGTCGGGAACTGCGGCAGGAAGTATTCACCGAGACGCACTGTCACGTTACAGCGTTTGGCGATCTCAACAGTGTTGGCAAGGGCTTCGGGGATGTCGGCAAACAGCTCGCACATCTCCTCTTCGCTGCGCATATATTGCTGCGGCGAATAATTACGCGGGCGTTTGGGATCGTCGAGAGTAAAGCCGTCATGGATCGCGACGCGGATTTCGTGCGCGTCAAAGTCACTGCTGTCGATAAAGCGCACGTCATTGGTCGCCACGACGGGCAAACCGCGCGCTTCCGCCAGTTCCACTGCCGCGTGCAGATAACTTTCTTCGTCCGGCCTGCCGGTTCGGATCAGCTCGAGAAAATAGCGATCCGGGAAGTGCTCTTCATAAAACGCAACGCACTCATCTACCAGCGCGCTGTTACCACGCAAAAGACTGCGCCCGACGTCGCCCATGCGCCCGCCGGAAAGGAGGATCAGCCCTTCGTTTAATTCGATAAGCCAGTCGCGATCGATGATCGGCCCGGCGGCACCGTACCCGCGCTGATACGCTTTTGAGATCAGCAACGTCAGATTCTGATAGCCGATATTGTTCGCCGCCAGCACCGTCAGGTGGGTTAACTCATCACCCAGCAGGTCGCACTGGACATTAAAATCTGCCCCGACGATGGGCTTAATCCCTGCGCCATGTCCCGCTCCGTAGAACTTCACCAGACCGCAAAGGTTGGTGAAATCGGTGATCGCCAGTGCTGGCATACCCAACGCCGCCGCCTTTTTTACCAGCGGCGCGGTTTTGGCCAGGCCATCGATCATCGAGTAGTCGCTGTGCACCCGCAGGTGTACGAAACGTGGTTCAGACATCTTCAGATTCCGGTTTACTTAATCTCGACACAAGAATCAGGACGCAAGTCCCAGTGCGCGTTTGACAGGCCCAAAGCTGCGACGATGATGTTCAGTCGCGCCATATTCAGCCAGTTTTTCCAGATGAAAAGCGGTTGGATACCCTTTGTGCTGGGCAAAACCATATTGCGGGAAAACAATATCCAGCGCCGCCATTTCAGCGTCGCGCGTCACTTTCGCCAGGATAGACGCAGCACTGATTTCCGGTACGCGGCTATCGCCTTTCACCACTGCCATCGAAGGCATCGGTAATTTTGGGCAGCGGTTACCATCAATCAACACATATTCTGGCGCAATATGCAGCCCCGCGACGGCGCGCTGCATCGCCAGCATGGTCGCATGAAGAATGTTCAGTTCGTCGATTTCGTGGGGTTCCGCGCGGCCCAGACTCCAGCTTAACGCTTTCTCTTTGATCTCTTCACAGAGCGCCAGACGGCGTTTTTCGCTCAGCTTTTTGGAATCATTCAGCCCGGCAATCGGGCGCGCCGGGTCAAGGATTACAGCAGCGGTAACCACCGCGCCAACCAACGGCCCGCGTCCGACTTCATCCACACCCGCAACCAGCTGCGTGTGTGGATAAACAAATTCGATCATTGTGCTAACTCCAGAACGGCTTGTGCCGCCTGCTCATCGGCATTGCAGCGGATCTGCTGATGCAGTTCACGGAAGGTATCGTGCATCGCGTGACTGGTTTTCCCATTCGCCAACAGCGGTAACAGCGCCGCAGCCAGTTTTTGCGGCTCACACTCTTCCTGCAATAACTCTTTGACTAACTCTCTGCCCGCCAGCAAATTTGGTAGCGAGACATACTCGGTTTTCACCAGCCTCTTCGCCAGCCAGAAGGTAAAAGGCTTCATGCGATATCCCACCACCATCGGGCATTTCGCCAGCATGCACTCCAGGGCTGCCGTACCCGACGCCAGTAGCGCCGCATCACTGGCGACCATCGCCTCACGGCCCATTCCATCCAGCAGATGAACAGCAAGGTCCGGTGCGACTTCAGCTTTGATACGCTCAAACTGCTCGCGGCGTTTGGCATTCACCAGCGGCACCACGATCTCGAGATCGGGATATGTCTGACGCAAAAGCTGGGCCGTTTTCAGGAAATCGGCACTCAGCATCTCCACTTCCGCACCACGGCTTCCCGGCAGCAACGCAAGACAGTGAGCATCGTGAGGGATCCCCAGCACATCACGCGCGGCGTTTTTATCTGGATCTAACGGCATGGCATCAGCCATGGTGTGACCGATAAAACGGCACGGCACGTTGTATTTGTCATAAAACGCTTTTTCGAAAGGCAGAAATGCGAGCACCAGATCGGTGGCTCTGCCTATTTTGAAAACGCGTTTCTGTCGCCACGCCCAGACGGACGGACTGACGTAATGAATGGTTTTGATACCCTGCTTTTTAAGATTACCCTCGAGGGTAATATTGAAGTCAGGTGCATCAATGCCGACAAAAACATCTGGCTTCAGTTCGCCAAAACGCTTTGTCAGATCGGCACGAATATGCAGTAAGCGACGCAGACGACCGAGCACTTCAACAATGCCCATCACCGCCAACTCTTCCATTTCGTACCAGGCTTCGCAGCCTTCGGCCTGCATTCGTGGCCCGGCAACGCCAACAAAGCGAGCGTTGGGCACACGTTCTTTCAGAGCACGGATTAAACCGGCCCCCAGGATATCGCCGGAGGTTTCTCCGGCGACCAGGGCAATCGTTAATGGACGCTGTTCAGTCATTAACGAATCAGACCGCGCGTTGAGCGTGCAAAGAAATCGGTAAAGGCTTTTACTTCCGGATATGTTTCCGCCAGTTCGGCAATTTCCGGTTTCACTTCATCGAGCGTTTTACCGCTGCGATAAATCAGCTTATACGCATTGCGGATAGCGGTAATCGCCTCACGGCTGAATCCGCGGCGCTTCAGCCCTTCGATGTTGACACCGAACGGCGTTGCGTGGTTACCCTGCGCAATGACATAAGGAGGGACGTCCTGCGCCACACCGGAACAGCCGCCAACCATCACGTGCGCACCAATGATGCAGAACTGATGGACTGCGGTCATGCCGCCGATGATCGCGAAGTCGTCTACCGATACATGACCCGCCAGCGTTGCGTTGTTGGCGAGGATGCAGCGGTTACCTACCGTACAATCGTGCGCAATGTGCGCGTTGATCATCAGTAAGTTGTCGCTGCCCACCTTCGTCAATCCACCGCCCTGGACTGTGCCACGATGAATGGTGACGCTTTCGCGAATGCGGTTACGATCGCCGATTTCCACACGGGTCGGTTCGCCAGCATATTTAAGATCCTGGTTGACTTCGCCGATGGAGGCGAACTGATAAATCTCATTGTCGCGGCCAATTTTAGTATGACCATTCACGACAACGTGAGATTTCAGTACGGTACCCTCACCAATTTCGACATGGGGTCCAACGATACAAAAAGGACCAATGTGAGCATTGGCGGCAATCGATGCGCCCTCTTCCACAATGGCGGTTGGATGCACAAAGGCGGATTTATCAATCACGTATCAGGCCTCCCGGCTACGAGCACACATCATCGTTGCTTCGCAAACTACTTTACCGTCGACCAGAGCAACCCCTTTAAAACGGGTCAGGCCGCGGCGCGTTTTTTCGAAAGTGACTTCCATGATCATTTGATCGCCTGGCACGACCGGGCGCTTGAAGCGCGCTTCGTCAATACCGGCGAAGTAGTACAGCTCGCCCGGTTCCAGTTTTCCTACGCTCTTAAACGCCAGAATACCTGTTGCCTGTGCCATTGCTTCCAGAATAAGCACACCCGGGAAAATCGGTTTTCCAGGAAAATGGCCCTGGAAGAATGGCTCATTGACAGAGACATTTTTTACTGCGCGCAGAAAACGACCTTCTTCAAAATCCAGCACGCGATCCACCAGTAAGAACGGGAAACGGTGCGGCAGAAGTTCTAAAATCTCTTCAATCTGCAGAGTATGAGTGTTAGTAGTCAAGATACTCTTCCTGTCAAAATATAAGAAACGACAATAATAACACGGCCTGCCGCAATCGTAAGAATGAGACAGGCCGTAAAGTTTGGCGAACAAAAGATGGAACGTTAGTCTTGTTGATTAACCTTGCGCTCAAGCGATTTTAAACGCTTGCTCATGTCATCAATGTTCATCACCAGTGCAGCGGTTTTGCGCCAGACTTTGTTGGGTTGCAGCGGAATGCCTGAGGAATAGACGCCTGGTTCAGTGATGGGACGCATCACCATACCCATGCCCGTAACCGTCACTTTGTCGCATATTTCCATATGCCCATTGATTACGCTGGCTCCGCCGATCATGCAGTAACGACCAATTTTCAGGCTTCCCGCCATAATGACGCCACCGGCAACCGCCGTATTGTCGCCAATCACGACGTTATGTGCAATCTGGCACTGGTTATCAATGATCACACCATTGCCAATAACAGTGTCATCCAGCGCGCCGCGATCGATGGTAGTACATGCGCCGATCTCCACGCGATCGCCAATAATTACGCGACCAATCTGCGGGATCTTCACCCAGTTACCCCGATCGTTGGCATAACCAAAGCCGTCTGCGCCTACCACTGTTCCAGACTGGATCAGGCAATTCTGACCGATCTGGATCTCATGGTAAATGGTTACGTTCGCCCAGAGACGCGAACCTGCACCTATTTTGCTGTTTTTACCTACGAAGCAACCGGCACCGATAATCACGTTATCGCCCAGTTCAACGCCGGACTCAATCACCGCGTTAGCGCCAATCGATACGTTGTTACCCAGCTTCGCCGTCGCGTCAATCACTGCACTGGGTGCAATGTTCTGCGCAGGCTGCGGCGTGGTATCTAAAATTTGCGCCATGCGCGCGTAAGTCAGGTAGGGGTTCTTCACTACCAGCGCGGCACTTTTCGCGAAAGGAAGATCGTCCTGGGTCATGACAACCGCGGACGCCTGGCACAAGCCTAAATGCTCACGGTATTTTGGGTTAACCATGAACGTGATGTGACCTGTTTGTGCAGATTGCATGGACGCAACGCCGGTGATGACGATATCGCCATCACCGTGTAGTTCTGCATCCAACTGCTGCGCTAAATCAGCCAGTCGAATTGAAGGCATTACTTATTTAACCTGTTTCAGTACGTCAGCAGTGATGTCTTTTACATCGCTGCTGTTGTAAGCAACGGCGTTTGCATCAACAACCAGATCGATATCCTGGCTGTTGGCAACGGATTTCACAGCAGTCTGGATACGAGTAACCAGTTTGCCGCGTTCTTCGTTGGAACGACGAGCGCGATCCTGCTCAAAAGCCTGCGCTTTCTGAGCAAAAGTCTGGCGCTGAGCCATCACGTCTTTTTCCAGTTTGGTACGATCGCTGCCCGCTTTCATGGACTGCAGCTTTTTCATTTTAGCCTGCAGATCGGTTTCCATACGCTGCAGTTCGCTGGCACGGCCTTTGAACTCATTTTCCAGCGTGTTAGAAACACCGGTTTTCTGCGCTACCTGCTGGAACAGGCTGCCCATATTGACGATTGCAATTTTGTCAGCCGCCTGAGCAGAAGTTGCCAGTGCTAAACCGAGACCTGCAGCTAATAACCACTTTTTCACAATAAACTCCTTACCATCCCATTTGCACCGGAGGGTGCAGTTCTTTGCGTGGCCCGGCGATCTTATATTGATCGCCTAAAGTCATCGCTACACTACCACTACATTCCTTTGTGGAGAACACTTACCAGGTTTTACCGATGTTAAACTGGAACTGTTCTGCCTTGTCTCCATCGTACTTTTTGAACGGCTGGGCGTAGGAGAACACCAACGGCCCCAATGGGGACATCCATTGTAATGCGATACCCGCAGACATACGGATATTGCTTGGATCACTATAGTCCGGATATCCAGAATATTGGCTGGAATCCCAGTTTGTATCCCAAACGGTACCCATATCCCAGAAGAAGGAAGTACGAACCGAGTTAGCATACTTGTCGCTAATGAACGGCGTCGGGGTGATGAACTCGAGGCTGGCAACCGCCATAGCGTTACCGCCTACAGCATCATCCGATTTACACAGGTCTTTCGCGCCGTCCTGAGTCGCACATTCGTAATCATAGTCCGGATCATAATTACTAGCCTGATGCGGGAAGTAAACTGCTTTCGGACCAATGGTATTGGACTGGAAGCCACGCACGGTGCTGGAACCACCGGCATAGAAGTTCTCGTAGAACGGCATCTCTTTGCCGCCTAAACCATCACCATAACCCCAGCGGGTACGACCCAGAACAACCCATTTGTGATCGTCATCGATCGGCACATAAGTCGCCGTGTCTAACGTCACTTTGTAGTATTCGTTATCCGATCCCGGAATGGTCACTTTACCGGTCAGGTTGACACGTGAACCATCTGTCGGGAAGTAACCACGATCAAGCTTGTTATAGGTCCAACCATAGTTGAACGTGAAGTCGTCCGTTTTGAAGCTGTTATCCTGATCAGAGGTACTCGGATGTTCACCCATAGAGTACAGATAACGCCACATCGCAACCTGAGGCTGCATGTTGGACAAGGAGTTATGTACATAACCCAGACCTGCACGCAGCGAGTTATATTCGTTGATCGGGAAGCCCAACGTCACGTCTGTACCATAACTCTTGTTGGTATAGTCGGACAGGTCGGCGTCATCTGCCTGGAAGTCATTATAGAAGAGACGACCACCGAGGCTTACGCCATCTACGGTGAAGTACGGGTTGGTTACCGACAGTTCAGCATAGGTCTGGTAATCGTTTTTGGTCCCGTTGATACCAACAGCATAACCCGTACCTAACCAGTTATCCTGTTGCACACCAGCCTGGAAGCTCACGCCACTTTCAGTACCGTAACCAATCCCGAAGTTGAAGCTACCGGTGTTACGTTCTTTCACCTTGTAGACTACATCAACCTGGTCCGGGCTACCCGGAACACGTTGGGTATCGGTATCGACAGTTTCAAAGAAGCCCAGACGATTCAGACGCTCCTTACCCTGATCGACCAGATCGCTCCCCAGCCATGCACCTTCCATCTGACGCATTTCGCGACGCAGGACGGCATCTTTCGAGGTATCGTTACCTTCAAAACGGATCTTACGCACGTAGAAACGGTTACCCGCATCAACGTTCACGCGTAATTTAACGGTTTTGTCGGCATCGTTAATTTCAGGCATCGACTGTACGCGCGGATAGGCATAACCATAGCGACCAAGAAGCTTTTTAATGTCATCTTCCATTTTGGTCACTTTGGTGCCGTTATACAGCTCGCCCGGCTCGATCTTAGTCAGCTGCTCAATTTCAGCGGAGTGCCCGGCAAGGTTGCCGCTCACTTCAACGCCAGAAAGCTTGTACTGATCGCCTTCGGTGATGTTCACCGTGACGTAAATACCTTTTTTATCTGGCGTCAGACTGACCTGGGTAGAGTCGATGTTGAAACGGGCATAACCGCGATCCAGATAGTAACTGCGCAGGGTTTCAAGGTCGCCCGCCAGTTTCTGTTTCTGGTATTTACGATCGCCTACCACGTTCCACCACGGCACTTCGTCACGCAGTTGGAAATGAGAGATCAGTTCGTCGGTGGTGAAAGCATGGTTACCAACAATGTTAATTTGCTGGATTTCAGCTGACACACCTTCCTGGAACACCAGCTTGAGGTCAACACGGTTGCGCGGCAGCGGGGTCACGACAGCTTTAACGCTGGCGCTATATTTACCGACGCTGTAGTAGAAGTCTTCCAGACCTTTCTCGATATCGGCAATGGTGGTGCGATCGAGGGATTCGCCCACACGCACGCCAGAAGCCTCGAGGTTTTGCTTCAGCATGTCATCTTTCACCGATTTGTTACCGGAGAAAGTAATGCTGGCAATGGTCGGACGTTCTTTTACCTGAACCAGAAGGGTATCACCATCACGAAGGACGCGAACATCCTCAAAGTTGCCGGTAGCAAACAGAGCGCGAATGGTATTACTGATATCTTCATCATTAACCGTGTCGCCTGTGCGCACCGGCATACTGAGGAGGGCCGCACCAACGGCGACACGCTGAAGGCCTTCGAAATGAATATCTTTCACTACGAACCCTTCAGCACCGTATACGGTGGCGCTGCTAAACAGCAGCGACGCTATGAGCAACTTTTTCATCGCCATCGTTATTATGCGTTCTTCCTAACTAACTCTCATAACCGAGAGAAATCATTGAAAAGTGCAAGCCCCATTAACAGCACCAGCAGAATCGAGCCAATGCGATAACAAAAGTCTTGAACCCGCTCGGATACCGGTCCGCCCTTGATCTTTTCGATCGCAAGGAACAGCAGATGCCCCCCGTCAAGTACGGGCAACGGAAACAGGTTAATTATCCCTAAGTTCACGCTAATAAGCGCAAGAAACGGCAGGTAATAAACAACCCCGAGTTCCGCTGTCATCCCAGCCCCCTTGGCGATAGAGATCGGCCCACTGAGGTTGTTCAGTTTCACATCACCGGTGATCAATTTTCCCAGCATACTGACCGTCAGCTTCATCAGCTGCCACGTTTTGTCCGTGGCTTCGACGATAGCGTTGAACGGCCCATACTGGCGTACAACTTTATACTCATCTGGCAAAGGAATGACTTTCGGCTCAATACCGACAAAACCAATCGCTTTACCATTACCCGGTTTACTCTCCGGGATTAATGTCAAAGACAAGGGACTCCCCTGTCTTTCGATTTCTAACGCTAAGGATTTACCCGGGTTATCCCGGACAAGCATCACAAAGGTCACCCACTGCGTTAAGGGCTGACCATCGACTTTAACGATCCTGTCGCCTGCTTGCAAACCTGCCTTGCTTGCGGCCGAGTTTGGCTGCACATTTTCCAGTACAGGTTCAATTTGCGGGCCACGAGGACGAATCCCCAGCGAAGATACCGGATCTTCTTTATCAGGCTCAAACGCCCAGTGACGTAAATCGAGCTTTACATCCCGTCGTTGGTCGCTGCCAAATGGCGCTACCGTAATGGTGGTGCTTTCATCGCCAATTTTATCGACCAACTGCAAACGCACGGCATCCCAATCAGGCGTTTCGATACCATCTACGGCTTTTAGTTCCGTACCTGGTGCAATTTGTGCTTCCGCAGCTATCGAATTGGCTGCTATTTCGCCAACCACCGGACGTACGCCAGGCACACCAATAATAAAAACCAGCCAGTAGGCAAAGATAGCAAAAATGAAGTTTGCAACCGGACCTGCGGCAATAATCGCCGCACGTTGGCCGACAGATTTATTATTGAAGGCATGGTGGCGGAGTTCCGGAACAACCGGTTCTGCGCGCTCATCCAGCATTTTGACATAACCGCCCAACGGGATCAGGGCGATGACATATTCGGTGCCTAGCTTATCAGTTCGGCGCCAGAGCGCCTTGCCAAAACCTATTGAGAAACGCTCAACGCGAACACCACAACGCCGGGCAACCCAGAAATGACCAAATTCATGCACGGTGATAAGTACACCCAGTGCAACGATGAACGAAGCCAAATCCCAGAGAAAACTCAGCATATTACCTTCCGTTAAAGCGTCCTGAATACCAGTAACAACAAGCAAGCAAAGACCGGTACCGCAGCCGTCAGACTATCAATACGATCTAAAATACCACCGTGTCCTGGAATTAAATGACCGCTGTCCTTAATTCCTGCTTCACGCTTAAACATACTCTCGGTCAGATCGCCGAGCACTGAGGCTAACGCTGCGACAATAGAGCAAATGAGTAAGGTGACGGGAGCGACGTCGAGATTCGCCCACATGCCATAACCCCATGAGATTACCGCTGCAGTCGCGAGTCCACCGATAAAGCCTTGCCAGGTTTTACCCGGAGAAACCTTCGGTGCCAGCTTATGTTTACCAAACAATTTGCCAAACATATATGCGCCAGAGTCAGCGCCCCATACCAGGATCATGACATAGAGCAGCCATATTGCGCCACTGTAATGATTCTCGTCGTAGTGCCAGGCCCGTAACGCCAGCATGCCCCAGAAGAAGGGAACAATGGTTAGCACGCCAAAAATAATGCGCAATGTTTTAGAGTTACGCCAGATTGCTGCGGAACCTGGGTAAAACAGCACCAGCAATAGCGCGACAATCCACCAACCCAGCGAAGCCCAAAGTGAGATTTCAACCAGCGGTTGATGAATATTTCGGTGATATTCCGGCAACAGAAAAAGCATCAGCGCCAACAATAACCCACATAACACCGCCAACCATACTCGCTGCGAGCGAGTGGTAAAACCGCTAAGCTGTCCCCATTCCCACGCTGCCAGCATGCAGACCACCAGCGTTACAATGGCGAACCCCACCGGCGGCAACAGAAACAACGCCGCGATGACGACGGGTATTAACACAAAAGCAGATATCAGGCGATACTTCAGCAAAAGCGACCCCCATCAGGCTGTTTCATCACCGGGCTCGGTGCCGCCGAAACGACGCTCTCGATTAGCAAAGGCATTTAACGCCCCTTCAAAGTCTTGTTCATCGAAATCGGGCCAGAGAACATCTGTAAAGTAAAGTTCGGCATAGGCAATTTGCCAAAGCAAAAAGTTACTAATGCGATGCTCCCCCCCAGTCCTAATTACTAAATCTACAGGGGCCAGTTCATGCATACAGACATGCTGGTTTAGCATCTCTTCATCTATCTGATCTGGTTGCAGGTTTCCTTGCTGCACCTTTTCAGCCAGTTGCCTGACTCCCTGGACTATATCCCAACGTCCACCGTAGTTCGCCGCAATATTCAGCGTTAGACCGGTATTTCCGGCTGTTAGCGCTTCCGATTTACGAATACGTTCTTGCAAACGCGAGTTAAAGCGACTGGTATCGCCAATAATACGCAGACGCACGTTATGTCGGTGCAGACTCTTTACTTCGCTATCAAGCGCCCACACAAACAGTTCCATTAACGCACTGACTTCCTGCGCTGGTCGGTTCCAGTTTTCACTACTAAAGGCATACAGCGTTAACGCCTCAATACCGTTGTTGGCCGCAAAAGAGACAGCCCGGCGGACGGATTTTGCCCCGGCTTTATGCCCAAAGGCACGAATCTTCCCTTGCTTTTTTGCCCAGCGACCATTGCCGTCCATAATGATCGCAACATGACGACAGCCATGCGCTGGCAATTTTTCGCTAAGTGGTTGAGTAGCAGACAACATCACGCGTTTCTTATTCCCTGACAGGGTTTACGGTACTCAGGAATACTGAAGCCTATACAAAAAAAAGCCGTGTAAAACCACGGCATACCTGACCTTATAAAGCCAACTACTTATGGTCAGATGGCGCAGACTATATCACTGAAGCCCTACGCTAACAAATAGCACGACTCTCTGTAGCCGGATTATCCTCAGCTTGCGAGACGCGTCACCTCTTTTCTGGCGACTTCACGCGCGTTCGTATCAACAGATAACACATCGTCCACGCATTGTGGTTCGCGCATATCCATTTTTTCCAGTACGGATAAATTCAACGCGGCGATATCCGTAAAGCGGATTTGTTGCGCAAGAAAGGCTGCAACGGTGATTTCGTTTGCGGCATTCAATGCAGTCGTCGCAGCCTGGCCTTGTTCGAACGCGTCCATTGCCAGTTTAAGGCATGGATAGCGATCATAATCCGGTGCGGCAAATGTCAACGCACTGAGTTTGCAAAAATCGAGCGGCTTCACACCAGAGTTCACGCGATTCGGCCAGGCCATGGTGTGGGCAATTGGCGTACGCATATCCGGTTCACCCAACTGCGCCAGAACACTGCCGTCCTGATAGCGCACCATTGAGTGAATCACTGACTGCGGGTGAATCAGCACTTCCATCTGGCTGGCGCTGGCGTTAAACAGCCAACGCGCTTCAATGTATTCCAGACCTTTATTCATCATGGTAGCCGAATCGACAGAAATTTTACGCCCCATCGACCAGTTCGGATGACGGCAGGCTTGATCCGGCGTCATTGTTGCCAAATCGCGCAATGGCGTCTCACGGAAAGGGCCACCAGACCCGGTAAGTAAAATGGACACCACGCCATTTTGCTCAAGGTCAGCGTATCCCAGATTATGCTGGATAGGTTGCGGTAAACTCTGAAAAATGGCGTTATGTTCGCTATCGACTGGTAACAATTGCGCTTTGCTCTGCTTTACGGCGTCCATAAACAGACGTCCGCAAGTGACCAGTGATTCTTTATTGGCCAGCAAAATGGTTTTACCCGCGCGGATCGCAGCAAGCGTAGGTAACAGGCCAGCTGCGCCAACAATGGCTGCCATCACCTGATCAACATCCTCAAGCGCTGCCATATCGCAAGCGGCTTGTTGCCCACTTAAGACTTCGGTGCGGCTACCCTGTTGCTGTAGCATCGTTTTAAGAAGTTTCGCACTCGCTTCATCGTCCATTACAGCATAGCGGGGAGAGAATTCCAGGCACTGTTCTACCATGCGAGTGACATTTTTGCCTGCCACCAGCGCAACTACGCGGAAGTGTTCGGGATTATGGCGCACCACGTCCAGCGTGCTGCAACCAATCGAGCCGGTCGAGCCCAGAATGGTGAGTTGCTTCATGAAACATCCAGAGTTGAGACAGAATAAAAAGCAAAACGCCGCCAGCCGATCCACAAGGATCTACTGAGCGGCGTTTTTGTCGTTCAAGAAATCAGAACTGCATCAGTTCTGCTTCTTTGTCTGCCAGCGCCGCTTCAATTTTCTTGATTGCAGCATCAGTCAGTTTCTGTACATCGTCCTGAGAACGGCGATCGTCGTCTTCGCTGATCTCTTTATCTTTCAACAGTGCTTTCACTTTGTCGTTCGCGTCACGACGCACGTTACGTACTGCAACACGCGCTTGTTCTGCTTCACCACGAACGATTTTGGTCAGATCTTTACGACGTTCTTCCGTCAGCGGTGGCAGCGGAACACGGATGTCGCTACCCGCAGAGTTCGGGTTCAGGCCAAGATCGGACGCCATAATCGCTTTTTCAACGGCCGGAGACATTGAACGATCAAACACGTTGATTTTCAGAGTACGGGAATCTTCTACCGTTACGCTTGCCAGCTGACGCAGCGGCGTCGGCGTGCCGTAATATTCCACGACAATGCCATCCAGCAGGCTGGGAGAAGCACGACCCGTGCGTATTTTGCTGATTTGGGTTTTGAACGCTTCTACGCATTTGTCCATGCGTACTTCAGCATCTTTTCTGATATCGCTAATCACGTTACGAATCCTTGAAAACTTGTCTCAGTCAGACCAGACAGTCACACACAGTGGAAGTGTGCTAAGTATAGCCCTGATTAAACATATTACGGGTAATCGTCTGGATTATTAGGCTATTTTATTTGCCATTTTGGCCACGGGCAGTGCTCGCCATCCTCACGTACTTTTGTACGCTCCGGTTGCTGCGCGCTGGCCGTGACCAAACTGCCTGCAACAATAACGCCTTATAACCAGACTTACGCCCCCGCGATACTTGTGCGGAATCTTACCCTTATTTATCCATCACGGGAATTATTCCGTGATTAAAGTCCCTTCTTTTTCACCCATTACCACACGGCGCAGCGCACCCGGTTTGTTCATGTTGAAAACACGAATCGGTAATTTATGGTCACGAGCCAGCGTGAAGGCCGCCAGGTCCATGACTTTCAGCTCTTTTTCCAGCACTTCGCTGTAAGTCAGTTGCTCGTACATGGTTGCGGTTGGATCTTTCGCCGGATCAGCGGTAAACACGCCGTCAACTTTGGTTGCTTTCAGCACCACATCAGCTTCAATTTCGATACCACGCAGGCAAGCTGCTGAGTCGGTGGTAAAGAACGGGTTACCTGTACCGGCGGAGAGGATCACCACACGGTTGTTGCGCAACAGGCTGATAGCTTCTGCCCAGCTGTAGCTGTCGCACACGCCATTCAATGGAATAGCGGACATCAGACGAGCGTTCACATAGGCGCGGTGCAGTGCATCACGCATTGCCAGGCCGTTCATTACGGTCGCCAGCATCCCCATGTGGTCGCCCACAACGCGGTTCATACCCGCTTTCGCCAGACCAGCGCCACGGAACAGGTTACCCCCACCAATCACCACACCAACCTGAATACCCAGTTCAACCAGTTCTTTGATTTCCTGAGCCATGCGATCCAGTATGCTTGCATCAATACCGAAGCCTTCCGTGCCCTGCAGAGCTTCGCCACTCAACTTAAGCAGAATGCGTTTATAGACGGGTTTTGCATTGGTAGCCATGTTTCTTTCCTGAGACTGTCAACGATTGAAATGAATTAATACCGGCGACATTGTACGTCGCTTTTCAGCGCAGCCCCATAAGGGTTAGCTGAATTTACAAGATGGGCGCAAAAAGAAGCCGCCCTCAGGCGGCTCCTTTTCGATAATTAAGACTGCTTGGACATCGCAGCAACTTCTGCTGCAAAGTCAGTCTCAACTTTCTCGATGCCTTCACCTACTTCGAAGCGGATGAAGCCAGTCACTTCAGCGTTATGCTCTTTCAGCAGCTGACCAACAGTTTTGCTTGGTTCCATAACGAACGGCTGACCGGTCAGAGAAACTTCGCCGGTGAATTTCTTCATGCGGCCTTCAACCATTTTCTCTGCGATTTCTTTCGGCTTACCAGACTGCATCGCGATATCCAGCTGAACCTGGTATTCTTTCTCTACCACTTCAGCGGAAACGTCTTCCGGTTTGATGAATTCTGGTTTGCTTGCAGCAACGTGCATAGCGATGTGTTTAACCAGCTCTTCGTCAGCGCCTTTAGCAGCAACCAGAACGCCGATACGCGCACCGTGCTGATAAGAACCCAGAACGTCGCCTTCCAGCGCAGCAACGCGGCGAATGTTGATGTTTTCACCGATTTTCGCTACCAGCGCAACACGTTCTTCTTCGAACTGTGCTTTCAGAACTTCAACGTCAGTGATTTTGCCAGCAACAGCTGCGTCCAGAACTTTGTCTGCGAACGCCTGGAAACCAGCGTCTTTTGCAACGAAGTCAGTCTGGCAGTTAACTTCCAGAATGATGCCGTAGTTGCCGTCGATTTTGGTTTTGATCACGCCGTCAGCAGCAACGTTGCCTGCTTTTTTCGCTGCTTTGATAGCACCGGACTTACGCATGTTTTCGATTGCCAGCTCGATGTCGCCGTTAGCTTCAGTCAGTGCTTTTTTGCAATCCATCATGCCTGCGCCAGTACGCTCACGCAGCTCTTTTACCAGGGATGCGGTAATTTCAGCCATTCTAAAATCCTCGGAGATGTGATCTGCCCGGCATTAAACCGCACAGATATAAAAGTGAAAAAGGGGGCCATATGCAGGCCCCCTAACCAAACGTGTACTACCTGGTCTATAAGGGCTCTCCCCCTTCATATTTCGCGCCGCAGATGCGTTGTCTTCGCTCGCTCATCCCGGTCACTTACTGATGTAAGTTCCCGGGAATTCTCGAGCTTGCCGCCTTTCTGCAACTCGAACTATTTTGGGGGAGTTATCAAGCCTTATTACTCAGCTTCTACGAAGCTTTCTTCCGCCTGGGAAGCCAGATCCTGAGAACGGCCTTCACGTACGGTTGCAGCAACAGCGCCCAGGTACAGGGTCACAGCACGGATTGCGTCGTCGTTACCCGGGATAACGAAGTCAACACCGTCCGGATCAGAGTTGGTATCAACGATAGCAAATACCGGAATACCCAGGTTGTTTGCTTCTTTGATAGCAATGTGTTCGTGGTCAGCATCGATTACAAACAGAGCGTCCGGCAGACCGCCCATGTCTTTGATACCGCCCAGGCTGTTTTCCAGTTTCTCCAGCTCACGAGTGCGCATCAGCGCTTCTTTCTTGGTCAGCTTGTCGAAAGTACCGTCCTGAGACTGAGTTTCCAGGTCTTTCAGACGTTTGATGGACTGACGAACGGTTTTCCAGTTAGTCAGCATACCGCCCAGCCAGCGATGGTTCACGAAGAACTGGTCGCAGCTCAGAGCAGCGTCTTTCACCGCTTCGCTTGCAGCGCGTTTAGTACCAACGAAAAGGATTTTACCTTTGCGAGAAGCAATCTTGTTCAGTTCAGCCAGAGCTTCGTTGAACATCGGTACAGTTTTCTCAAGGTTGATGATGTGAACTTTGTTACGCGCACCGAAGATGAACGGCTTCATTTTCGGGTTCCAGTAACGGGTCTGGTGACCGAAGTGAACACCAGCCTTGAGCATATCGCGCATGGAAACAGTTGCCATGATTAAAACCTCTATATAAAAGTTGGGGTTATGCCTCCACGTATCCCATATTACCGACCCTAAAGGGCACCCCGGAATATGTGCCGATACGTGTGTGTTGTTACACAAAGTGAGATTGTCGCTTCCGTCCAGTCTGTGTATATGAAATGGATCGGAAGTCCGGCGCGCTTTATACCACAAATACGTCGTGGACACCAATAATTGTTGGCGCTGTGTACAGCATCAGACGTTGAATTTTCTATTATAGAAAACCTTCAGTGGCACGTTTGGCGAAATTCAGAATGATTCTCAATTTGCCCGGGTGTGATACCATTGACGACACTTACATATATATTGTCGGTATCACCGACGCTGATGGACAGAATTAATGGCTATCTCAATCAAGACCCCTGAAGATATCGAAAAAATGCGCGTCGCTGGCCGACTGGCTGCCGAAGTGTTGGAGATGATCGAACCGTATGTTAAACCGGGCGTCAGCACCGGCGAGCTGGATCGCATCTGTAATGATTACATTGTTAATGAACAACACGCGGTTTCTGCCTGCCTCGGCTATCACGGCTATCCGAAATCCGTTTGCATCTCTATTAATGAAGTGGTGTGCCACGGTATCCCGGACGACGCCAAGCTGCTGAAAGATGGCGATATCGTTAACATTGATGTCACCGTAATCAAAGATGGTTTCCACGGCGATACCTCAAAAATGTTTATCGTCGGTAAGCCAACCATCATGGGCGAACGTCTGTGCCGCGTAACGCAAGAGAGCCTTTACCTGGCGCTGCGCATGGTAAAACCGGGCATTAATCTGCGCGAAATCGGTGCGGCGATTCAGAAATTTGTCGAAGCAGAAGGCTTCTCCGTCGTTCGTGAATATTGCGGACACGGTATTGGTCGCGGCTTCCACGAAGAACCGCAGGTGCTGCACTATGACTCCCGTGAAACCAACGTCGTGCTGAAACCGGGGATGACCTTCACCATCGAGCCAATGGTCAACGCGGGCAAAAAAGAGATCCGCACCATGAAAGATGGCTGGACGGTAAAAACCAAAGATCGCAGCTTGTCTGCACAATATGAGCATACTATTGTGGTGACTGATAACGGCTGCGAAATTCTGACGTTACGCAAGGATGACACCATCCCGGCGATAATCTCGCACGACGAATAAGATGAAGCCGGCGAATGCCGGCTTTTTTAATGCGATAATTTAATCTTATGGGTGGCGCACAATGAATACCCTTCCAGAACAGTACGCAAACACCGCTCTCCCCACCCTGCCTGGTCAACCGCAAAATCCATGCGCCTGGCCCCGTGATGAATTAACCGTTTGTGGGATAAAAGCCCATATTGATACTTTCCAGCGTTGGCTGGGTGATGCCTTTGACAATGGGATCTCTGCAGAACAGTTGATTGAGGCGCGTACCGAGTTTATCGACCAGCTCCTGCAACGGTTATGGATTGAAGCGGGATTCAGCCAGATTGCCGACCTGGCATTGGTCGCCGTCGGTGGCTACGGTCGTGGCGAGCTGCATCCACTTTCTGACATCGATTTACTGATTTTAAGCCGTAAAAAGCTCCCGGACGATCAGGCGCAAAAAGTGGGCGAGCTGTTAACGCTGCTCTGGGATGTAAAGCTGGAAGTGGGTCATAGCGTGCGCACGCTTGAAGAGTGCATGCTGGAAGGGTTATCGGATTTAACCGTCGCCACCAATTTAATCGAATCCCGCTTATTAATTGGCGATGTTGCGCTGTTCCTCGAACTGCAAAAACATATTTTTAGCGAAGGATTCTGGCCTTCCGACAAGTTCTACGCGGCGAAAGTTGAAGAACAGAACCAGCGCCATCAGCGTTACCACGGCACCAGCTACAACCTTGAACCAGACATCAAAAGTAGCCCCGGCGGCTTGCGCGATATCCACACTCTGCAATGGGTTGCCCGCCGTCATTTTGGCGCAACATCGCTGGATGAGATGGTTGGATTTGGCTTCTTAACCTCAGCGGAACGGGCGGAATTAAACGAATGTCTGCATATATTGTGGCGTATTCGCTTTGCCCTGCATCTGGTCGTCAGCCGTTACGATAATCGCCTGCTGTTTGATCGCCAACTTAGCGTCGCCCAGCGTCTGAATTACAGTGGCGAAGGTAACGAACCCGTCGAGCAGATGATGAAGGATTACTTCCGCGTTACACGCCGCGTCAGCGAACTCAACCAGATGCTGCTGCAACTGTTCGATGAAGCCATCCTCGCCCTGCCCGCCGACGAAAAACCACGTCCAATCGACGATGAGTTTCAGCTACGCGGTACGCTAATCGACCTGCGCGATGAAACACTGTTTATGCGCCAGCCGGAAGCCATCTTGCGTATGTTCTACACCATGGTGCGCAACAGTGCGATCACTGGCATTTACTCCACCACGCTGCGCCAGTTGCGCCACGCCCGTCGCCATCTGCAACAACCACTGTGCAATATTCCGGAAGCGCGAAAACTGTTTTTGAGCATTCTACGCCACCCCGGAGCGGTGCGACGCGGACTATTGCCAATGCATCGCCATAGCGTGCTCGGCGCGTATATGCCGCAATGGTCGCATATCGTCGGGCAGATGCAGTTTGACCTGTTCCACGCCTACACGGTGGATGAACATACTATCCGCGTGATGTTGAAACTGGAGAGTTTTGCCAGTGAAGAAACGCGACAGCGCCATCCGTTGTGTGTGGACGTCTGGCCGCGCCTGCCGTCAACTGAGCTGATTTTCATCGCCGCGCTGTTTCACGATATCGCCAAAGGACGCGGCGGCGACCACTCCATTCTCGGTGCTCAGGATGTAGTGCATTTTGCCGAACTCCACGGGCTGAACTCACGCGAAACACAGCTGGTCGCCTGGCTGGTTCGCCAGCACTTGCTGATGTCGGTGACAGCTCAGCGCCGCGATATTCAGGACCCGGAAGTCATCAAGCAGTTTGCCGAAGAAGTGCAAACGGAAAATCGTCTGCGCTATCTGGTATGCCTGACAGTGGCTGACATTTGCGCCACCAACGAAACACTGTGGAATAGCTGGAAGCAAAGTCTGTTGCGCGAACTCTATTTTGCCACCGAAAAGCAGCTACGACGCGGAATGCAAAACACGCCGGATATGCGCGAACGGGTTCGCCATCACCAACTCCAGGCGCTGGCACTACTGCGCATGGATAACATCGACGAAGAGGCGCTGCACCAAATTTGGTCACGCTGTCGCGCTAACTATTTTGTCCGTCATAGCCCAAATCAACTGGCCTGGCACGCACGCCATTTATTACAGCATGATTTAAGCAAACCGCTGGTACTGCTTAGCCCGCAGGCTACGCGTGGAGGCACCGAGATTTTTATCTGGAGCCCGGACCGCCCCTATCTGTTTGCCGCCGTCTGTGCCGAATTAGACCGCCGCAATTTAAGTGTCCACGACGCACAAATTTTCACCACTCGTGACGGTATGGCGATGGATACCTTTATAGTGCTGGAACCCGATGGCAGCCCGCTGTCCGCCGATCGTCATGAGGTTATTCGGTTTGGTCTGGAGCAAGTACTGACACAAAGTAGCTGGCAGCCACCGCAGCCGCGTCGCCAGCCTGCCAAATTGCGCCATTTTACTGTTGAAACCGAAGTGACGTTTTTGCCGACCCATACCGACCGCAAATCGTTCCTCGAACTGATCGCTCTCGACCAACCTGGACTGCTGGCAAGAGTCGGGAAAATTTTTGCCGATCTGGGAATTTCGCTTCATGGCGCCCGAATTACAACCATTGGCGAGCGAGTAGAAGATTTATTCATAATTGCCACCGCTGACCGGCGTGCGCTTAATAACGAGTTGCAGCAGGAAGTGCATCAGCGGTTGACAGAGGCCCTCAATCCAAACGATAAAGGGTGATGTGTTTACTGATATGAAAAGAGTTTAACAATGCAGCAGTTACAGAACATTATTGAAACCGCTTTTGAACGCCGTGCCGAGATCACCCCAGCCAATGCAGACACCGTTACCCGCGAAGCGGTAAATCAGGTGATCGCCCTGCTGGATTCCGGCGCACTGCGTGTTGCGGAAAAAATTGACGGTCAGTGGGTGACGCATCAGTGGTTGAAAAAAGCGGTGCTGCTCTCTTTCCGTATTAATGATAATCAGGTGATCGAAGGGGCAGAAAGCCGCTACTTCGACAAAGTGCCGATGAAATTCGCTAACTACGATGAAGCACGTTTCCAGAAAGAAGGCTTCCGCGTCGTGCCACCAGCGGCAGTGCGTCAGGGCGCGTTCATTGCCCGTAACACCGTGCTGATGCCGTCTTACGTCAACATCGGCGCATATGTTGATGAAGGCACCATGGTTGATACCTGGGCGACCGTCGGTTCCTGTGCGCAGATTGGTAAAAACGTCCACCTTTCCGGTGGCGTGGGTATCGGCGGCGTGCTGGAGCCGCTGCAGGCTAACCCGACCATTATTGAAGATAACTGCTTCATCGGCGCACGCTCTGAAGTGGTTGAAGGGGTGATTGTCGAAGAAGGTTCCGTCATCTCTATGGGCGTATACATTGGTCAGAGCACCCGTATTTACGACCGTGAAACCGGCGAAATCCACTACGGTCGCGTTCCGGCTGGTTCGGTGGTTGTGTCAGGTAATCTGCCGTCGAAAGATGGCAAATACAGCCTCTACTGTGCGGTTATCGTTAAGAAAGTTGACGCGAAAACTCGCGGCAAAGTCGGCATTAACGAACTGCTACGCACCATCGACTAAAAGTATGTACACGGGCAGCACGACGCTGCCCGATTTTTTTGCAGGGATGAACGATGATTTCACGCCGCCGATTTTTGCAGGCTACTGCCGCGACGATAGCCACGGGCTCAGGTTTCGGTTATATGCATTACTGGGAGCCAGGCTGGTTTGAATTAATCCGTCACCGCCTCGCCTTTTTTAAAGACAACGCAGCACCATTCAAAATTCTTTTTCTGGCCGATCTCCATTACTCTCGTTTTGTTCCTTTAAGCCTGATTTCTGACGCGATTGCTCTTGGCATAGAACAAAAGCCCGATTTGATATTACTGGGCGGCGATTACGTATTATTTGATATGCCGCTGAATTTTTCGGCGTTTAGTAACGTACTCTCCCCCCTTGCCGAATGTGCGCCGACGTTTGCCTGCTTCGGCAACCACGATCGCCCTGTTGGTACAGAAAAAAATCACTTAATTGGCGAGACGTTAAAATCAGTGGGCATCACGGTGTTGTTTAACCAGGCTACGGTGATCGCCACGCCGAACAGGCAATTCGAACTGGTTGGCACTGGTGATTTATGGGCCGGACAATGCAAACCACCTCCCGCCAGCGAAGCAAACCTGCCTCGTCTGGTGCTGGCACATAATCCCGACAGCAAAGAAGTCATACGTGATGAACCCTGGGATCTGATGCTGTGCGGCCATACTCATGGCGGGCAACTGCGCGTACCGTTGGTTGGTCAACCTTTTGCCCCTGTCGAAGATAAACGTTACGTCGCCGGATTAAATGCCTTTGGCGAACGACACATCTACACAACCCGTGGCGTGGGCAGTTTGTATGGTTTGCGTCTGAACTGCCGCCCGGAAGTAACGATGCTGGAACTGGTGTAGAACGTGAATTTTATCGCCAGAATAAAGCAGGTAATTTTTTGATTTTTACGCCATGATAGAAGTCTGGAAGAAAAAGGCTTTCTGCGATCACAGTCGAGCCGGGCGGGCCAGGCCAAATGCTAAAATAAGCACAATTTACTGACTCATTTTGAGGTAACGCTATGTACGACAATCTGAAAAGTCTGGGTATTACCAATCCTGAAGAAATTGATCGTTACAGCCTCCGGCAGGAAGCCAACAACGATATTCTGAAAATCTATTTCCAGAAAGACAAAGGCGAGTTTTTCGCCAAGAGCGTGAAGTTTAAATATCCGCGTCAGCGTAAAACGGTCGTCGCTGATGGTGTGGGTCAGGGTTATAAAGAAGTCCAGGAAATCAGCCCGAATCTACGGTATATCATTGATGAGCTTGATCAAATCTGCCAGCGTGACCGCAGCGAAGTTGATCTTAAGCGTAAGATCCTCGACGACTTACGTCACCTGGAGTCAGTAGTAACCAATAAGATCAGCGAGATTGAAGCCGATCTGGAAAAACTGACGCGTAAATAATGTCATTCTGTGGGCCGGGTAAAGTCTCACCCGGCTGTAATTTTGTAATCGACCTACCGCTCTTCATCCAGTTGTAACGCCACATACAGCAGCAACCTGTCATCAAAATTGCCCAAATCAAGCCCGGTCAGTTCCGATATACGATTAAGCCGATACTCAAGAGTATTACGATGAATAAACAACGCCTTTGACGTTGCCAGCGGTTGCACATTGTGGTGAAACCACGCCGCCAGCGTTCGCCGCAGCAAGCCGTTATTGTCCATCGCTTTCAGCCGCGCCAGCGGTCGCGCCAGTTCGTTGGCCTGCCAGTCGCCACGCAAACTGTCGAGCAACACAGGCAACATCAAATCCTGATAAAAATAGCAGCGACTTTCGGGCATCCGCTGTTTACCCACCACCATCGTCGTTTTCGCCGTACGATAGGATCGGGCAATACTGCCAGGACCGGTAAAATAGTTGCCCAGCGAAACGCGAAAACGCAGCTGGCCGTACTCTTTCATGCGGGTAATCAGTTGTTCAACTCGCTTACGATGATCTTCTGCATCCCAGCGCCCAAAAGAGTTCAACGCCGGTTTCAACACCACCATTTCGGTCAGCGAGACAATCGCCACCAGATTATTACGCTCGGGCGTAGTCAGCGCGTTTTGCAGTTGCTGTAACTCCGCCATTGCGCTATCCACGCCAAGTTGACCGCTATCGACCTCAACAATAGCCACCACTCGCGGTTGATTGAGATCGATCCCCAACCGTTGCGCCCATTCAGTGAGTGCGGGAGTATTCTCCTCCGCCTGAATCAGGTTCATCACCAACTCTTCCCGCAAACGGCTATCCTGCGCCAACAGATGCATCAACCGCGACTGTTCCAGCATCATTTCAGCCGTCATGCAGACCAGTTCGCCATATTTACGCAGATTCTCTGGTTCACCAGTCAGGCCGATTACGCCGACAATTTCACCTTCCAGCCGTAATGGTAGATTAATCCCCTGCCGCACACCGTGCAGATGACGTGCCACCGCGTCATCGATATCGACGACTCGTCCCTGTGAAAGTACCAGCAATGCACCTTCGTGCAATTCACCAATACGCTCACGATCGCCGCTGCCGATAATACGCCCGCGGGCATCCATTACGTTAATATTGGTATCAATGATGCGCATGGTGCGCGCCACGATATCCTGCGCCATTTTGGTATCAAGATGCCAGCCAGCCATAAGTCCTCCGTTATGCACGGCTTAGCATAAGGAAGTACGTAACGTACGGCATTGTGCAAATGCCCAAAGGATGAGGAAGATGTATGGAGTTGTGGTGAAGTTCACAGATTGTAAGGAGAACCCCTTCCCGTTTTCAGGAAGGGGTTGAGGAAGATTACTGCATTAACAGATAGATGGTGCTGTCGCCGCGCTGAATATTCAGTGCCAGCACAGACGGTTTGCTGTCGAGAACTTTACGCAGTTCAGCGATGTTTTTCACTGCCTGCTGGTTCGCACCAATAATCACATCACCTTTCTTCAGGCCGATCTGCGCAGCCGGAGTGCCCGTTTTCACGTTGTTCACCACCACGCCCTGATCTTTGCCTTTGTTGCTCATCTCAGCGCCTTCAATGCCGTTGAAGATGGTGCTGGAATCAACCTGATTCTGGCTGCTCTGCTGCAGTTCCAGGTTCACGTTAACCTGCTTCCCGTCGCGCAGTAAGCCCAAGGTCAGTTTGCTGCCTACCGGCATAGTGCCCACCTGAGCACGCAGTGCGGCAAAGCTGCTGATTGGCTTACCGTTCAGTGAGGTGATCACATCACCCGCTTTAATGCCCGCTTTCGCGGCGGAAGAGTTCGGCAGAACCTGGCTTACGAAAGCACCGCGCTGGGCGTCAACTTTCATCGCTTTCGCCAGATCGGAGTTCAGCTCAGTGCCCATAATACCCAGCTCACCACGTTTCACCTGGCCGTATTCCACCATCTGCGAGGTCAGGTTTTTCACCATGTTGCTCGGGATAGCAAAACCGATACCGATGTTTCCGCCGTCCGGTGCGAGGATCGCGGTGTTGATACCAATCAGTTCGCCGTTCAGGTTAACCAGCGCGCCACCGGAGTTACCCCGGTTGATCGCTGCATCGGTCTGGATGAAGTTTTCGTAGTTTTCAGCGTTCAGGCCGCTACGTCCCAGCGCAGAGACAATCCCGGAAGTTACTGTCTCGCCCAGGCCGAACGGGTTACCAATTGCTACGGTGTAATCACCCACGCGCAGTGCATCAGAATCCGCCATCTTAATTGCGGTCAGGTTTTTCGGATTCTGGATCTGGATCAGCGCGATATCAGAGCGCGGATCTTTGCCAACCATCTTCGCGTCGAACTTACGACCATCGCTCAGCTGGACTTTAATCACCGTCGCGTTATCAACAACGTGGTTGTTGGTGACGACATAGCCTTTATCGGCATCAATGATGACGCCGGAACCCAGCGCCATGAATTTCTGTTGCTGGCCGCCGCCATTACCGCCCTGGCCCCCCTGGCAGAACGGAGAGCTCTGGAACGGAGAACCTTCCTGGCAGAACGGAGAATCATCACCGAAGAACTGCTGGAAATTACGCGGCATACGCGGCGTATTAACGGTTGTGCTACCTTCTACGTTAATGCTGACCACTGAAGGCATCACCTTTTCGAGCATCGGTGCAAGGCTTGGCATCTGCTGGGCTGTCGTTGCTGAAGAAGTCTCAGCCGCCGTTGCAGAGAGCGGAGATAACGCCAAACCTAAACTCAGAGCCAGTGCACTCAGTGCTAATGTGGTTTTTTTCATGTATTTCAGTCTCGATTAACAGATAACGCAAAATTGCTGTGTTCTTCAGATTCGTTTTATAGCGCGAAGTTCCGAACTAAAGTTTCTGCAAAAGGTAAAAATTTATTGTTCGTCTTTACAAAAGCCTGGTTATTGTTCTACGGCCATCAGACGTCGGTATTCATCCCAGGCATAGAGGTCGGTCATACCGCTGATATAATCCTGCAGCAGGCGGCAACGGTAATAATATTCCCATAGCGGAAACTCAGGAGAATCTGACGGTAATTTACTGACAGCCTCGACATAGGCCAGCCGATGGCGCGTCGAGAGTTTGTGGAATAAGCGCGATTCAATAGGGAAACGTTTCACCCGTTCTTTTTCTACCAGTTCAGTAAAGTCTGATAACGACAGGCTTAATAAAGGGCGATAAATCTCTAATAATCCGCTAATGACCCGATAGCCCTGCAATTCAAGCTGCTCGACATCTTGATGGCTAAACACATGTTTTACAGCGACATTTTTATATAGCTTTAGAAGATCGCTGCATTCGCTGGCATCTTCCAATAATGCATGATTAAACGTTCCGGCGAAAATCGCAGGCAGATTATCAATAAATCGTTGTGCCGCGTAGGGTACCAGTTTATTTAGGGTGTTTACCCGTAAATACATAAAAAACTGATCTTCCGTACTGCGGCTTAAACTATTTGAGCGTGATTTTTCCCAGGCATTTTCAACCACCAGCGAAAAGAGCGAACCTTTCTCATGCTGGCCCCACGCTTCGTGCAAATGATGATAAAGCTGCTCAACGCTGAATATTCTTTTCTCTACCGCATCTTCAAGATCTGCCACACAATAGGAGATGTCGTCGGCAGCTTCCATAATCCACGTTAATGGAAAACGACTGTAAAGCGCCAAATTAAGTTCTTTACGCAACCGGGCAATATAGGCTTCTTCAGAAAGATAATAACCCGGCTTTTTCATTAAATAGTGATGTGTCTCAGGCGTTTCACCACGCCACCACGCCGGACGAGTATATTTTAAAATACCGCCAACCTGTGCCCAGGTGAGATTCATCCGCATCAATGTATGCACCAGACGAATACCTTGTGCATTCCCCTCAAAATGACATAAGTCCTGACGTATTTTGCGCCGCAGCTCGTTAAGCGGTTCTTCCCCGTCCCGTAAACGTAGTGCTGCCACGCTGCAGCGATCGTCAGTCAGAGGCTGGCTTTCGGCATCTTCCGGGTGCAAACGCTGGCGAAACCAGTCATTTATCGCCGCTTCGCCAAAATGACCAAACGGCGGATTGCCGATATCGTGCATCAGGCATGACATCTCAACAATACTTTCAAAGGGGCCGGTCAGTTCATCCAGACCATACTCTTCCAGCAATTTAAGCTCTTTCAGACGGCTTAAAATTTCTTTGGCGATGTAGCGCCCCACCTGCTGGACTTCCATCGAGTGGGTAAGACGCGTGCGCACGGCGGCATTGCGCTCCAGTGGAAAAACCTGGGTCTTTTGTTGCAGACGACGAATTGCCGGAGAGTTGATGATACGCCCGCGATCGCTCTCGAAGATTCGCAGGATCTCATGTTCGGTTTTAACGCCCTGCGGTGAACGGTAACGACGATGCCAGTTTATTTTTTTTCGGAAATCAATCTGTGCCATGTCCTCTCCCGCGTGAGAAATACGCTTCCCCGTAAGCGCATGGTAAACTATGCCTTCAAATCGGGCTTATCGCGAGTAAATCTATGAAAATCGGCATCATTGGTGCAATGGAAGAAGAAGTTACGCTGCTGCGTGACAAAATCGAAAACCGCCAAACTATCAGTCTGGGCGGTTGCGAAATCTATACCGGCCAACTGAATGGAACCGAGGTTGCGCTTCTGAAATCGGGCATCGGTAAAGTCGCTGCGGCGCTGGGTGCCACTCTGCTGTTGGAACACTGCAAGCCAGATGTGATTATTAACACCGGTTCTGCCGGTGGCCTGGCACCAACGCTGAAAGTGGGCGATATCGTTGTCTCGGACGAAGCACGTTATCACGACGCGGATGTCACGGCATTTGGTTACGAATACGGTCAGTTACCTGGCTGCCCGGCTGGCTTCAAAGCTGACGATAAACTGATCGCTGCCGCTGAGGCCTGCATTGCCGAACTGAATCTTAACGCTGTACGTGGCCTGATTGTTAGCGGCGACGCTTTCATCAACGGTTCTGTTGGCCTGGCGAAAATCCGCCACAACTTCCCGCAGGCCATTGCTGTAGAGATGGAAGCGACGGCAATCGCCCATGTCTGCCACAATTTCAACGTCCCGTTTGTTGTCGTACGCGCCATCTCCGACGTGGCCGATCAACAGTCTCATCTTAGCTTCGATGAGTTCCTGGCTGTTGCCGCTAAACAGTCCAGCCTGATGGTTGAGTCACTGGTGCAGAAGCTGGCACATGGCTAAGTCACTGTTCAGGGCGCTGGTCGCCCTGTCTTTTCTCGCGCCGCTGTGGCTCAACGCCGCGCCGCGCGTCATCACGCTTTCTCCCGCCAACACTGAACTCGCCTTTGCCGCCGGGATCACGCCGGTTGGGGTCAGCAGCTATTCCGACTATCCTCCACAAGCGCAAAAGATTGAGCAGGTTTCCACCTGGCAGGGGATGAATCTGGAACGCATTGTGGCGCTGAAACCCGATCTGGTGATTGCCTGGCGTGGAGGTAATGCCGAGCGGCAGGTTGACCAGCTGGCTTCGTTGGGAATAAAAGTGATGTGGGTCGATGCGACAAGCATTGAACAAATTGCCAATGCGTTACGTCAACTGGCCCCCTGGAGTCCACAACCAGACAAGGCCGAACAAGCCGCACAATCCTTGCTGGACCAATACGCGCAATTGAAAGCGCAATATGCTGATAAACCTAAAAAACGTGTTTTTCTGCAATTCGGCATTAATCCGCCATTTACCAGTGGAAAAGAGTCGATTCAAAACCAGGTACTCGAAGTTTGTGGCGGAGAAAACATCTTTAAAGACAGCCGGGTTCCCTGGCCGCAAGTTAGCCGCGAACAGGTGTTAGCACGCGCGCCACAGGCGATTGTTATTACCGGCGGACCGGACCAAATTCCTAAAATCAAACAATACTGGGGTGAACAGCTCAAAATTCCCGTTATTCCTCTCACGAGTGACTGGTTTGAACGTGCAAGCCCACGTATTATCCTCGCTGCACAACAGCTCTGTAATGCGCTTTCACAGGTAGATTAGCGCCTGACCTTTTCAGGTGCTCAGTGGGGATTGAACAATGCTCGTCTATTGGCTGGATATAGTCGGCACAGCGGTATTTGCCATCTCCGGCGTTTTGTTAGCCGGAAAATTGCGTATGGACCCTTTTGGTGTTCTGGTACTGGGCGTGGTTACCGCAGTAGGCGGCGGAACAATTCGCGACATGGCGCTGGATCACGGCCCGGTATTTTGGGTGAAAGATCCCACCGATCTGGTCGTTGCAATGGTAACCAGCATGCTGACCATCGTGCTGGTGCGCCAGCCAAGACGCTTACCAAAATGGATGTTGCCGGTGCTGGACGCCGTTGGTCTGGCGGTGTTTGTCGGCATTGGCGTAAATAAAGCCTTTAATGCGGAAGCCGGTCCGTTAATCGCGGTTTGTATGGGCGTCATTACTGGCGTTGGCGGCGGGATCATTCGTGATGTACTGGCCCGCGAAATCCCCATGATTTTACGTACAGAAATCTACGCAACTGCCTGTATTATCGGCGGTATTGTCCACGCTACGGCTTATTACACATTTTCCGTACCACTGGAAACAGCCAGTATGATGGGCATGGTCGTGACGCTATTGATTCGGCTGGCGGCTATTCGTTGGCATCTTAAGCTACCGACGTTTGCGCTGGATGAGAATGGGCGTTGAAGAGTGAAGATGTGCCGGATAGTTTATCCGGCACATGAACAACAGATTAGATGCTGAAGGAAGAACCGCAACCGCAGGTGCTTTTCGCGTTCGGGTTGGTCACGATGAAACGAGAACCTTCCAGACCTTCGGTATAGTCAACGGAACCGCCGACCAGATATTGCAGGCTCATCGGGTCAACCACCAGGCCAACGCCCTGTTTTTCGATGGTCATATCGCCTTCGTTCACCTGATCATCAAAGGTGAAACCATACTGGAAGCCGCTACAACCGCCACCGGTGATATACACGCGTAATTTCAGATTCGGGTTATCTTCGTCAGCGATCAGGCTTTTAACTTTGTTGGCTGCTGCGTCGGTAAACTCCAGCGGCAGTGCTACGTCATCACTCATATTTTGCTCCAAACGACATCGGCAATTGGGCAAATTCTAACCCAATAATAATCGCCATTATCTAATACCCTGGTACTTCGTTCAAGTATTCTCGCTGGCTGATGCGGCCTTGCTTCGCGCCAGTTGCTCAGCTTCCTGTTTCGCCAGCGTGCGTGCAAGAATCGCCGAGTATAGCGGTTTCCCGCCGGTAAATTGCGCTAATAGTGTTGCGCCAAGACCGGTAATAATCATTGGCAAAATGAGCTGGTAGTTATCGGTCATCTCCAGAACCAGGATGATACCCGTTAACGGCGCGCGAATAGATGCCGCCAGTAACGCCCCCATTCCGGCAATAGCAAACGTCCCCGCCTCAAGGTGATATTGCGGAAACAGCTCAACGGCAACCATTCCGAAAGCGGTTCCCAGCACAGTACCCAGCGCCAGCATAGGGGCAAAAATACCGCCCGGCGCACCGGAAGAGAAGCAGAGTAAGGTAGTAATGACGCGCGCGACGAAGATAAACACCAGCATTCCCATGCTGAAATTCCCTGCCGTAGCGATAGGAATCAGGTTAAAACCGCCGCCCGAAGTTGCTGGTGCCACAAACCCCAGCAATCCACACAGACCGCCAATCGCACCGCCCATCAGTACCCATTTGGTAATATTGCCGCCGTGCACTCGGTGCAGCAAATCCTGCATCCCCAGCACCCATTTATTAAAAATAGGGCCGAAAATGCCAAAAATAATACCGAGGATCAGATAAAGCCATAGCGTATTAAGCGGCGCGTCAGAAAGTTTACCGACGTCAATCAGCGCAACTTCATGATTAAAAATCCGGTACATAATGGTCGACATAATGACGCCAATAAATACCGCTTTAATCGAAATTAATGTATAGCGAAACTGCGGACGCATCTCTTCGATAATAAACAAAATACCCGCCAGCGGCGCATTAAAGGCCGCAGCCAGACCCGCTGCTGCACCGGTTGCCAGCAGCGTATGGCGAGCTTCGTCACCTTTCAGGCGGAAAATATCAAGTACCATGCGACCGATATTACCGCCGATCTGCACGGTTGGCCCTTCGCGCCCCAGCACCATGCCTCCGCCGAGTGTCCCCAGCCCGCCAAAGAATTTCACCGGCAATACACGCCACCAGCGAACGGGGCGTTGATCTTCCAACGCCCCTTCAATTTCCGGGATCCCCGAACCACCTGCTTCTGGCGCGTATTTGCGCACCAAAAAGTAGCCGAACATCGCCAGCACCGCCGAACAGAGAAAAGCGACGGTTAACAGAAGCGGATAATTATCAGCCGTATGGACCAGCGCCCCCATACGTTGGTTCTGCAACCAGGCGACGCCTTTGTCAAAAGCAACCGCTGCCAGCCCGACAAGCGTGCCGACGACTGCCGCCATAAACAAAATGGCTAACGGGGTTTTATCGCGCTCAAGAAGTTGGCGAATCAGTTGTCTGCGTCGCAGGCGCGCAGCCTGTGGTGTTTCTAAAGAGGGAGTATCAGTTTTCATCCAATGATCACTTATTGGTCATACAAATAAGATGACGGCATTTTACTCGCACGTTCCATGAAAATCCTTTGCAAAGCGTAATGTTTCAAATGTACAAAACTTTTATACTCTACGAAATCAGGATTGCACCAGCAGAAGCAACCTGACGTTTGACGAGTATTTAACTTGTTATGAATAACATAGAATAGCAGCCATTCACTTTTTCTACGAATCAGGAACCCTCCATGAGTAAGTCTGAAAATCTATACAGCGCAGCGCGCGAGCTGATCCCTGGCGGTGTGAACTCCCCTGTTCGCGCCTTTACCGGCGTGGGCGGCACTCCACTGTTTATCGAAAAAGCGGACGGCGCTTATCTGTACGATGTTGATGGCAAAGCCTATATCGATTATGTCGGTTCCTGGGGGCCGATGGTGCTGGGCCATAACCATCCGGCGATCCGCAATGCCGTGATTGAAGCCGCCGAGCGTGGTTTAAGCTTTGGTGCACCGACCGAAATGGAAGTGAAAATGGCGCAACTGGTGACCGAACTGGTCCCGACCATGGATATGGTGCGCATGGTGAACTCCGGCACTGAAGCGACAATGAGTGCCATCCGCCTGGCCCGCGGTTTTACCGGTCGCGACAAAATCATTAAATTTGAAGGTTGTTACCACGGTCACGCTGACTGTTTGCTGGTAAAAGCCGGTTCTGGCGCACTCACTTTAGGCCAGCCAAACTCACCGGGCGTTCCGGCAGATTTCGCCAAACATACCTTAACCTGTACTTATAACGATCTGGCTTCTGTACGCGCCGCGTTTGAGCAATACCCGCAAGAGATTGCCTGTATTATTGTCGAGCCAGTAGCAGGCAATATGAACTGTGTTCCGCCGCTGCCAGAGTTCCTGCCGGGTCTGCGCGCACTGTGCGACGAATTTGGCGCGTTGCTGATCATCGATGAAGTGATGACCGGTTTCCGCGTAGCGCTGGCTGGCGCGCAGGATTATTACGACGTGGTGCCAGACCTCACCTGCCTGGGCAAAATCATCGGCGGTGGAATGCCGGTAGGCGCATTCGGTGGTCGTCGTGATGTGATGGATGCGCTGGCCCCAACCGGTCCGGTCTACCAGGCGGGTACGCTTTCCGGTAACCCGATTGCGATGGCAGCCGGTTTCGCCTGTCTGAATGAAGTCGCGCAGCCGGGCGTTCACGAGACGCTGGATGAGCTGACAACACGTCTGGCAGAAGGTCTGCGGGAAGCGGCAGAAGAAGCCGGAATTCCGCTGGTGGTAAACCACGTTGGCGGCATGTTCGGTATTTTCTTTACCGACGCCGAGTCCGTGACGTGCTATCAGGATGTGATGGCCTGCGACGTCGAGCGCTTTAAGCGTTTCTTCCATATGATGCTGGATGAAGGTGTGTATCTGGCACCGTCGGCGTTTGAAGCGGGCTTTATGTCTGTGGCGCACAGCATGGAAGATATCAATAACACCATCGATGCTGCACGTCGGGTGTTTGCGAAGTTGTGATCCAGCATGGTTTGTCGGATGCGGCGTAAACGCCTTATCCGACCTACAGATCAGGACCGTTTGTAGGCCCGATAAGACGCCACAGCGTCGCATCGGGCATCCGTTGCCGCGTAAAAGCTTTATCCATCCAGGAGTTAAGGGCCGTTATATGGAAAAATTAACGGCTCTGCTTTCTCAACAAATAGATAAAATACGGCGCGCCGATAAAGGTCGACAGCAGCCCCGCTGGGATCTGGAATGGAAACAGCACCATCCGCCCACACCAGTCAGCGAACACCAGCAGTAAACCACCCACCAGCGCCGAAATTACGATGTGTGGCATCGTCCGTCGAAAGCCCATCATCCGCGCAATATGCGGTGCCATTAAACCAACAAAACTCAACGGTCCAATGGTCATTGTCGCGGTCGCCGTCAGGCAAGCCGCTAACAGCAGTAGCGCAATTCGCGTCGGCGTCAGCGCCATTCCCACAGCTCGTGCGGTATCACCGCCCAGCGGTAAAATGGTCAGCCAGCGGCGGCACAGCGGGGTAATCGCCAGCAAAATCACCATCACAATTCCGGTGCGCCAGACCTGCGCCTCGGTCGCGTTGTAGGTCGAACCGGAAATCCACGTCAGCACTTGCGCCATTCGCGGGTCACCACTTGCCTGCAACATCATCAAAAGCATGGTGAACGCGGTACTTAACGCCATCCCCGCCAGTAACATGCGGTGTGGAGAAAATCCACCGCGTCCGGCGGCGATCATAATGATCAACAGCGTCACCGCCGCGCCGAGACTGCCCGCGGGTAACAGCCAGCCAAAGGCATTACCCGGCACCAAAAACAGCATTAACACCACGCCAAACGCCGCGCCGGAGCTAATCCCCAGCACTTCCGGGCTTGCCATCGGGTTGCCGGTCAGCCGCTGAATAATACAGCCCGCCACCGCCAGCATGACGCCCGTAAACAGCGCCGCCATAATTCGCGGCCAGCGCCAGGGCATCAAATCCTCGAGCAGCGCCCCGCTCGCCCACGTCCAGCCGTGCGCATCACGACCAAACGACAGCGCCACCACCACAGCAATTATCAGCAGCACACCGCCAGCAAGGGCAAACGCCAGCACATGTTGGCGTTCAGTCGCGACACGATCGTTAGCCTTCATATCCGGCGCACTGATGCTGCGTAAACGCGGCAGCAGCCACAGTAACAGCGGCGCACCTATCAACGCCGTCACCGAACCGGTAGAAACTTCCATCCACACGCGAGTCAGCCAGAGGATGATTTGATCGGAAAGCCAGAGGATCAGCGCACCAATCAGCGACGCCAGCAGCAGTCTTGGCAGCAGACGCCGCGCCCCCAACATTTTTGCCAGCAGTGGCGCGAACAACCCGATAAAGCCGATAATCCCCACCGCGTTCACCAACAGAGCACTGATGACTATCGCCAGCGACAGCGCCGCCAGACGCGCGAGCGATAAGGCCAGCCCGAGATTACGCGCCACGCCATCATCAAGCCCCATCAGGGTTAATGGACGAAGTAGCAGTAACGTCAGCATCACGCCGCCCAGCAGCTGTGGCCATAAACGCTCAACGCCGCCCCAGTCGGTTTGCGTTAGCGTTCCGGTACTCCACAAGAACATGCTTTGCAGCTGGTCGTGATGGAAGATTACCAGTAGCTGATTAATTGCCCCACAATAAAGGCTCACCACCAGCCCCGCGAGGATCAGTGTTACCGGCGAAAGCCGTTTCCCCCACGCGACGCCAAAAACGATTAAGCCAACAACGCAAGCGCCCGCAAGCGCAGCAAACTGGCTCGCCATCGCATCAGGGATCGCCCAAAGCGTCGTGACGGTAATCCCCAGTTGCGCGCCTGTTGCAACGCCCAGCGTGGTCGGCTCCGCCAGCGGGTTACGTAACACTTGCTGAAACAGCACGCCCACCAGTCCCAGACCCGCGCCCACCAGCAGCGAAATCGCCAGACGTGGCAGCAAGCTGTAGTGAAAAATCATCTGCTCGATGACATCGATATCCGGCGACCAGATGGCCTGCGCCCACTGACTACGCGGCAGCGCCTGAGAGAAGTTCATCCAGGTAAGCACCGCTGCGGCAACCACCAACAGCGCCAGCAATAATGCCGGGAAAAGCGCAATACGTTTACTCACGCTTTACCTCCGATGGCGTTATCCAGAATACGCACAAAGTGCATTGCCGAGAGCGTCGCACCATAAAACCAGACTGCAGGTACGCGCTGAAAGCGTCCGGCGCGGACAAACGGCATAGCCTGCCACAGCGGCGTCGCCATTAGGGTGTCCATGTCTTTGCTGTTGTCGTGATCAAAACAGAGCACATCAACGTCTTTATACGCTGCCAGACGATCGATACTGACGGCGGTACTGCCCCAGAAGTTGGTTTCCCCTTGCCAGGCATTTGGGATGCCGTACTCATCAAGAATTTCCTGGAACAAGCTGTTTGGACCGAACACCAGCATATGGCGCGGATCGATAAGTGTCGTCAGTAATAACGGACGCGCACCACGCTTCACAAAGCGGGGTTTCATGCTGCGGATAAAGTCTTCATAGTGCGCTAAATGCGTTTCTGCTGCGCTTTGCAGGTTAAGCAAATCTGCCATTTCCGTCAGCGATTTACGCGCCATCGCCAGCGGCTGTTTGCCGTCGCTGAAGTTAAATCCGCGCCCAGGCGCAATGCGTGCCAGCATTTCTGGTGAAGGGCCATACCCTGCCGACCAGACCATAAACGACGGTTTCATTTCGGTCAGCAGTTCAAGGTTAGGTTCTGTACGCAAACCAACGTCAATCACTGAATCCGGCAATGGTGGCTCGCTGACCCACAGGCGATAGTTGATGGTATCCGCCACGCCGTAAGGCACGATGCCGAGCGCCAGCAGTAATTCCACCGGCAACCACTCCAGCGCCACAATACGATTGGGATCAATAGCCGCCGCGCGGGCGGTATTCATCTGCCATAACAACGGAGAAAGCGCCATCGCCGTTAACAGTCGACGGCGCGAAATAAGAGGTAAGCCGCTCATCAATAAACAAAACTCACAGGTGCAGCACCCGCCGGATGCGGCAAAATACCCATCGGGATGCCATAAATCATTTCGAGGGTTTCGCCGCGCATAATTTCCGCAGGCGTTCCCTGAGCAATCATTTCACCGCCGCGCAGGGCGACCAGATAATCACAGTAACGCGCAGCCATATTGATATCGTGCAGCACGGCAATGACCGTCAGGCCACGCTCCTGACTTAAACGATGCACCAGCGCCAGCACATCAACCTGGTGGGCGATATCCAGCGCCGAGGTCGGTTCGTCCAACAACAGACAACGGCTATCCTGCGCCACCAGCATGGCGATCCACGCCCGCTGACGTTCACCGCCTGAGAGGCTATCGACCAGCCGATGCGCCAGCGGTTTTAAGCCAACCAGCGCGATAGCCTCTTCGACCTTTTCGCGATCTGCCGCGCCAAAGCGCCCCAGCGCGCCATGCCATGGGTAACGACCAATCGCCACCAGTTCACACACCGTCATCCCTTCTGCCGGAGGAAGCTGCTGCGGCAAATAAGCCACTTTGCGAGCAAACGCTTTGCTGCTCCAGCTTTCCAGCGGCTGGGCATCAAGAAGAATCTCCCCTTCTGACGGTGGCTGATGGCGGCCCAACATTTTTAACAGCGTGGATTTACCAGAGCCGTTGTGACCAATCAGACCGGTCACTTTCCCGGCAGGAAAGGTTAACGACAGCGGATGCAAAAGCGTGCGCCCGGGCACACGAAAGGAGATATTACGCAGTGCAAAAGTGGTATCGGAATGATTCGTGTATTCCTGCATAACAGCCAACTTGTGAAACGGGCACGGAAATCCGTGCCCCAAAAGAGAAATTAGAAACGGAAGGTTGCGGTTGCAACGACCTGACGTTCTGCGCCCCAGAAGCAGCCATAGGTCTGGAAGCAACTGGCAACATACTCACGATCGAGCAAATTGTTGACGTTAACAGCAAGGCTGGATCCCGCCATACCAAAGCGTGCCAGATCATATTTTACAACAGCATCCATTACAGCTGCGCTACCCACTTTAAAAGTGTTTGTCGGATCACCATAGCTGGAACCAATAAAACGACCACCTGTTCCCAATGTTAAACCAGAAAGCGGCCCTTCATTGAAGGTATAATCCCCCCAGAGAGATGCCATATGCTCCGGTACTTGTTCTGGAGTTTTACCTTTGAGATTAGTATCTTTGGTGTATTCCGCATCGGTGTAAGTATAAGAAGCCGTCAAGTTAATATTGGCATTTAACGCGGCTTTTGCTTCAAGTTCCACACCACGAGCGCGAATCTCACCTGCTGGGACTTGCGCTAACGGGTTTGTTGGGTCTGCTGTCAGGTTATTTGTTTTCGTCAATTGATAGACTGCGCCCGTAACAACGACCGGCATATCATTCGGAACATATTTTACGCCAGCTTCATACTGTTCACCTTTCGATGGCTTATAGGAAACGCGCGGGTTGCTCCATAGATCGAAAGCACTCGGTTCAAAGGACTGGCTATAGCTAAAGTAAGGTGAAATACCATTATCGAATAAGTAATTTACACCACCGCGCCAGGTGAACTGATGATCATTGCGCTCAATATAACCTTCAGTCGGCGTATAAGAGTTTTCACGAACAGTAGTCGCTTGCTTAGACCAATCGTAACGTCCCCCTAGAGTGAATACCCATTTATTCCATTCCGCCTGATCCTGAACATAAATACCTGTTTGTTTGCTTTCATTCATCTGGTATGGCTCTGCGCTACCAAATGCAAAGTATTCAGGATAATATTTGTTATAAAGATCGATGGATGGTGCGGATCCAAAGCTGGCATTGATATCATTGCGCATACGCATGAAGTCAACCCCTGTCAGCAAAGTATGCTCGACTTCACCTGTGGCAAATTTACTTTCAAGTTGGGTATCAACGCTAAAGTTCTGCAGACGCTCATTATCCACCACTGTCCCGCGGTTTAGGGTATGACCATCGGCGGCGATCCCTGTGCCATAAACACTTTTCTGTGAGGTTTTCATTTCACTGAAACGCAGATTCTGACGCACGGTGAAGGTGTCATTAAAACCATGTTCAAAACTATATCCCACCATTTTCTGGTTACGGGAGTATGTATTATTCGACGCACCTTCATTGAAGTCAGTCGGTAGACGCTTACCATTAGGCAATGGCTCAACGGTCCCCTCTTTCGGCAACCAACCGTAATAACCCGTTTCAGGTTCATTCTGGAAATAGGACAGGAAAGTAAAATTAGTTTTGTTGTCCGGACGCCATGAGAATGATGGAGCAATGGTATAACGCTGAGATTCAGAGTTTTTCTGCTGTTCGTTTGTTGAGCGTGCGAGGCCAGTCAAACGGTAGGAGAACTCACCGTTATCATCCAGTGCATCACTGAAATCGAATCCGGTCTGAAACAGATTATCCGTCCCCATTTTAAACTGAATTTCTTTCAGGGGTTCAGTTGTCGGACGCTTACTCACCATAGAAATAATCCCACCAGGATTACTTTTCCCATAGAGAACAGACGTCGGACCACGCATCAGTTCAACCCTCTCGAGCATGTAAGGATCAATCACAGCATCGTTATAAAAGTTGCCCTGAAGTTTTAGCCCATCAAGGTAGTTATTTTGATTCAGACCAACAGATGAGAAACCACGAATGATAACAAAATCATATGTATTAGAAGCACCACGACTGCTAACCGTAACACCAGGTGTATAACCTAATGCTTCTTTTACAGACTGAAATTGATGCATCTGCATCTCTTCATTTGTCACAACCGAAATAGACTGCGGCGTTTTTTCAATTGGTGTATCCGTTTTAGTCGCAGTAGCAGAGTGCTTCGCCGCAATAGTTGCAGCTGGCCCCCATGCGCTTTCTTGCGGCGCTGGTGCAGCGGTAACGGTGATAGTGTCTTCTTTCGGTTCAACCGCTGCCTGTGCGTAAACAGACATGCCGCTAACCGCTGTGGCTACTACAACTGCAATTTTACGCAGTGAGTGTTTTGGCTGAGCAGTTTTGGAACGCGCCATTGGTATATCTCTGATGTAAAGTGAATGATAACGTAAACGAGAATGATTATTATAAAGATGAGATAATATTCGAAACGCTGGCGGGTTCGCAAGCGGTACGCAATCTGAGCATTCCTGAGGGGTTAATAAACAATCAGATGAAAAGAAAGGGTTAATACTTTGGGTAGGATGTTATTTTACCGGATGGCGACTCGCCATCCGGTATGTCACGCTTAGACGTTAATTACTACCAAACATATCCTTGATCCAACCTGCTACGCCGTCACTGTCTTTCTGCTCTTGCTGAGCAGGTTGCTGTTGCGGTTGTTGCTGCGGCTGAGAAGACTGATCAAACGGATTGCCTGACGGTTGCTGCTGAATCTCACTCTGCTGGCACAGCGATTGCGGATCGCTGGTCCAGACCGGCAAGACACGCATGCCACCGCTGCAAACAAAGTTGCCGTCGTAGTCCACGCCCATATCTGCAATATCTTCTGGTGGAACAAGATTCAGCGGTGTTGGTGTCTGGTTAGCCAGATAACGCTGATAAATCGACATTGCCCCGCTGGCTCCATACAGTTTGGTCGGCTGGTTGTTATCACGGCCTACCCAGGTGATGGTCACCGTGCTGCCGTCAATGCCCGCAAACCAGGTATCCACGTTGTTGTTGGTAGTACCCGTTTTCCCTGCCAGATGCAGACTTGGATATTTCGCCCCAAGCTGACGACCGGTACCGCGTTGTACCACCTGCTGCATGGTCCATAGTGTCAGATACGCCGCCTGCGCCGGAACAGCGCGTTCCGCCTGCGGGAAGCTCTGATACAACACCTTGCCATCTTCCGCGATTACTGAACGCAGCGCAGAAAGTGGTGCACGGTTACCGCCGCTGGCGATGGTCTGGAAAGCCTGCGCCACTTCGATTGGCGTTAAGTTCAACGCCCCCAGCAGCATTGCCGGAACCGGATGCAGCTGATCTTTCGGTACGCCCAGTTTAATCCAGGTATCCGTAACCGCAGGCAGCCCCAGCGCCATCCCCAGATTTACCGTCGGCACGTTCATCGAACGGGTCAACGCATCCACCAGCATCACTCTGCCACTTTCGCTATAACGACGGTCATCGTTCTGCGGTGACCAGACCTGGCCATTCGGCTGACGCAGCGCGATTGGCGCATCGGCAATCCACGTGTTCAGGCGATAGATTTTCGGCTGGCTTAAGGCCGTCAGATAAGTCGCTGGTTTTGCAAGAGAACCAATAGAACGACGCGCCTGCATCGCACGGTTGTAACCCGCAAACTGCGGCTCAGAACCACCGACCATCGCACGAACTTCACCACTAAAGCGGTCGACGACCACAATCGCGGTTTCAAGATCGCTCAACTTACGCTGTTTCTTCAGTGCCGGAATGCCTTCCACGGCGGCTTTTTCTGCCGCGTCCTGGGCCACCGAGTCAAAGGTTGTGAAGATCTTCACGCCGGAGAGATCTTTTACCTTATCGCCCAGTTTTGCCTGCAACTCCTGACGCACCAGCTGCATAAAGGCTGGCTGTGGAGAGATTACCCCACCGCGCGGCTGAACGCCCAGTGGACGTGCACTTAACATGTCATAGAGCTCTTGATCAATAATCTGCTGTTGTTGCAGCAGACGCAGCACCAGGTTACGTCGCTCCAGCGCCAGTTTCGGGTTACGCCACGGGTTATAGATCGACGCCCCTTTCACCATACCCACCAACAGCGCCTGCTGGTCGAGGCTCAATTCTTCTACCGGGCGACCAAAGTAATACAAGCTCGCCAGCGGGAAACCGCGGATTTCGTTGTCGCCGCTCTGACCGAGATACACCTCGTTCATATACAGCTCAAGAATGCGGTCTTTGCTGTAACGCGCATCCATGATCAGCGCCATGTAGGCTTCGTTCGCTTTACGCCAGTAAGAACGTTCGCTGGAGAGGAACAGGTTTTTCACCAACTGTTGCGTCAGCGTACTCGCTCCCTGCACCGTGCGTCCGGCGGTCAGGTTTGCCAGCACCGCTCGTCCGATGGAGTAGAGACTGATCCCATCATGCTCGTAGAAATGACGGTCTTCAGTCGCCAACAACGTATCCACCAGCAAATCCGGGAAACCACTGCGCGGCACAAACAGACGCTGCTCACCGTTTGGTGAAGAGATCATGGTGATCAGGCGCGGATCAAGACGGAAGAAACCGAACTGACGGTTGTTCTCCATATTGACGATCGTCGCCAGATGATCGCCATCAAAGGTCAGACGTGCACGCACCTGCCCTTCTTTACTGTCCGGGAAATCAAACGGACGGCGGATCATTTCAATGCTGTTGGCCTGCACGGTAAATTCGCCAGGGCGTGTCATTTTCGACACCTGACGATACTGGGTCGCCTCCAGCAGCTTCACCATCTCGTTTTTGCTGATGGTCATGTCTGGCTCAAGGTTGACCATTCGGCCATAAACAGCCGCAGGCAGTTGCCAGACCTTGCCATCAATACGGCTGCGAATTTTTTGATCGAGATAAACACCGTAAATGGCGATCAGCACGGCAAAAACGATAGCCAGTTTTAGCAGCAGCCATAGCCAGCCGCGTTTGCCACGAGGCTTACGCCCTTTGCCTTTGCCCTTACCTTTGCGCGGCATCGGTTCTTCATCCTCATAGTCATCATAATCGTCGTAATCATCGTCATCTTCGTAACGACGACGGCTTACCTTTTGTTTGACCGGACGCGTCGGTTTCCCTTTGCGTCCAATTGGCTCGCGGTCATTCCCGGCCATGCTTTTTCTCCGCAATATTCAGGCGCAAAAGCCCGATTTTCTGTTCTTCTGTAACAAGACAGAAGAAGATATCTCTCAAATTTACTTTGGTCTTCATGAATACTTTTTCGTCCGTCGCGTCGGTGCGGTATTTGCCGGATCATCCGGCCAGACGTGTTTGGGATAACGCCCTTTCATTTCTTTTTGCACCTCGCGATACGCTCCTTTCCAGAAGGCGCTCAAATCTCGTGTGATTTGCAGCGGCCTTTGGGCAGGGGAAAGCAACTCCAGCACCAGCGGCACGCGCCCCTGGGCGATCGTCGGATTGGTGGCCTCGCCAAACATCTCCTGCATTCTCACTGCCAGCGCGGGCGGGTTATCTTCATGATAACGAATGGCGATCCGGCTTCCCGTCGGCACAGTGTAATGCGCAGGCAATTCACTATCCAGACGTTGCTGCATTCCCCAATCAAGTAATCCGCGTAGCGCCTGAAAAATATCGAGTGATTTCAGGCCGCGTAGCGAATGTACCCCTGTCATATGCGGCAGCAGCCACGTTTCCAGCGTCGCCAACAAACTTTCATCATCAACCGCTGGCCAGTCATATTCCGGCAACCACTTTGCGGCGCATAACAAACGCAAGCGTAGCTGTTCCGCTTCCGCCGTCCAGTTAAGCACGCTTAAGCCTTTATCACGAACGCCGTTAAGCATCGCCTGATGCAGCTCGTCTTCTGAAGGCTTCGCCAGCGGCTGCACTTTTACCGTCAGTTGGCCAATTTGCAGCCGACGCCAGGCTTTCAGCGTACCTTGCGCATCATCCCACTCCACGGTGTCAGACTGCTGTACCAACTGCGGACAGCGTTGTACTAATTCATCGATATCGACCGGTAGCGCCAGTAAAATCCGCGCATCCGGCGAGGCGCTGCCCTGCAATAATAACGGTGCGATCAACCATTCGTGGCGGCTTAGCGCATCGTCGGCATCGAGCATCGCCCCCATGCCGTTTGCCAGTTGATAGCGTCCCTCTTGCCCACGGCGGCGAGCGATGCGATCGGCAAACGCTCCGGCAAGTAACGGTGCGATAAGCGAACTGTCTGCCTCACCGCCGCGTACGTTTAAGCGCTTTAACAGTTGCTGGCTACGTTGCTGCCAGGCAGGTTGATTGCGCGAAAACGCCACATCCAGATCGATATTGCCCATCCGTGGTGGCTCTTCGAGAATAGCGGCAATTTTTGCAGCGGTAGCAGCTTCGTCGTCGCTCCTTGCGCTCACCAGCATTGCCGCTAAACGCGGATCGTTACCCAGCGTCGCCATTTTCTGCCCTTTCGTGCTTAGCCGTTCACCGTCCATCGCCCCCAGCATCCGCAACAGGCGTTTCGCGGCCTGTAAATTCACGGCTGGCGGTTGATCCAGCCAGCTCATCTGCGTCGGATCGCTGCATCCCCATTGCAGTAATTCCATCAGCAAACCGGAGAGATCGCTTTGTAAGATTTCCGGTTCACTTTGCGCGGAGGCGCGTTCTGCTTGTTCTTTGGCGATTAAATGTAAACAGATCCCCGGCTCCAGACGTCCGGCACGCCCGGCGCGTTGCGTCATTGATGCCTGGCTAATGCGTTGGGTAATCAGCCGCGTTAGCCCCGTGCGCGGATCAAAGCGCGCCACACGTTCCTGAGCACAATCCACCACCAGACGAATACCTTCGATGGTTAAACTGGTTTCAGCAATATTGGTTGCCAGCACCACTTTGCGCATCCCTTCTGGTGCCGGAAGGATCGCTTTTCGCTGATCGTTCAGCGACAACGCGCCATACAGCGGGCAGAGCAACACATCACTACCGATGCGCGAAGCCAGTTGTTCCTGAACGCGCTGAATTTCTCCGACACCAGGTAAAAATAACAGTAATGAGCCGCTTTCCTGATGCAGCAATTCGGCGGTGGCAACCGCCACGGCTTCATCAAAACGCTGATGAGCGAGCAGCGGTAAATATCGGCGTTCAACCGGAAATGAGCGCCCTTCTGAGATGACGACGGGCGCTTCTGGCAGCATCTGCTGCAAGCGGTCATTGTCCAGCGTAGCCGACATAATCAGTTGTTTAAGGTCGTCACGCAGACCCTGTTGCACATCGAGTAACAGCGCCAACGCCAGATCCGCCTGCAAGCTGCGCTCATGAAACTCATCGAGGATCACCAATCCAACGCCGCTCAGTTCAGGGTCACGCTGGATCATGCGCGTCAACACGCCTTCGGTAACTACTTCCAGGCGTGTATTTGGCCCGACACAGTTTTGCGCGCGCATCCGGTAGCCTACCGTATCACCTGTTTTTTCGTTAAGCAGTTCCGCCAGTCGTTGCGCAACGTTACGCGCCGCCAGACGACGCGGCTCCAGCAGGATAATTTTTCCGTTAATGCCGGGATGCGCCAGCAGTTGCAGCGGCAGCCAGGTTGATTTCCCGGCCCCGGTCGGCGCACTTAATAACACCTGCGGTGCACCATCGAGGGCAGCAAGTAACTCAGGTAAGACGGCAGCAACGGGCAACGACGACACAAAACGCTCCAGAGGGTTAACATTCTTCGCGCCACATTGTAGCATCGCGGTAATGCATAACCGAGTACCTCACATGTCTGAACCGCAACGGCTGTTCTTTGCTATCGACTTACCTGCAGAAATCCGCGAACAGATTATCCACTGGCGCGCCGCACAGTTCCCACCAGACGCGGGACGTCCGGTCGCCGCCGATAATTTACATCTGACACTGGCATTTTTAGGCGAAGTGAGCGCAGAGAAAGAGAAGGCGCTTTCTCTTTTAGCCGGACGGATTCGTCAGCCCGGTTTCACACTCACGCTTGATGACGCCGGTCAGTGGCTGCGTTCGCGTGTGGTGTGGTTAGGGATGCGTCAGCCACCACGCGGCTTAATCCAGCTGGCGAATATGCTTCGTTCACAAGCTGCACGCAGCGGTTGTTTTCAAAGCAATCGTCCGTTTCATCCACATATTACCTTATTGCGCGACGCCAGCGAGGCGGTGACAATCCCGCCGCCAGGCTTTAACTGGTCGTATACGGTGACGGAGTTCACCCTTTACGCCTCCTCGTTTGCCCGTGGGCGCACACGCTACACGCCGCTAAAACGCTGGGCGCTAACGCAATAACAAGGATTGTCGCAATGGAATTTTCTCCCCCTCTACAGCGCGCGACGCTAATTCAGCGTTACAAACGCTTTTTAGCCGATGTGATCACACCCGATGGTTGCGAATTAACGCTACACTGCCCGAATACGGGTGCGATGACCGGATGTGCAACGCCTGGCGATACCGTCTGGTATTCGACTTCAGACAACACCAAACGGAAATACCCACACACCTGGGAGTTAACCCAAAGCCAAAGCGGCGCATTTATTTGCGTCAATACACTTTGGGCTAACAGGTTGACGAAAGAGGCTATCCTTAATGAATCCATTTCAGAACTGTCAGGATATAGCTCTCTGAAAAGCGAAGTAAAATACGGCGCCGAACGCAGCCGTATTGACTTCATGTTGCAGGCGGATTCGCGTCCAGACTGCTATATTGAAGTGAAATCGGTTACGTTAGCGGAGAACGAACAGGGATATTTTCCCGATGCGGTCACTGAACGAGGTCAGAAACACCTTCGGGAGTTGATGAGCGTAGCGGCTGAAGGCCAGCGTGCGGTTATCTTTTTCGCCGTGCTGCATTCAGCCATTACACGGTTTTCACCCGCGCGCCACATCGATGAAAAATACGCGCAACTATTGTCAGAAGCTCAACAGAGGGGGGTAGAAATTCTGGCTTACAAAGCAGAACTTTCTGCTGAAGGCATGGCTCTTAAAAAATCACTGCCGGTTACATTGTAGTAGAGTAAGTAACTGGTTAATTTACATTCTGGTCGCGTGCGCAAATACGCTTTTCCTCACACAGTTGTCAAGTGTTACGTTTAGATAATTGCTATCCGGAAAAGCTTCTGCTATTTATAGCGGCCTCATTTTTCCCCCGAACATGGGGATCGATAGTGCGTGTTAAGGAGAAGCAACATGCAAGAAGGGCAAAACCGTAAAACATCGTCCCTGAGTATTCTCGCCATCGCTGGGGTGGAGCCATATCAGGAGAAGCCGGGCGAAGAGTATATGAACGAAGCCCAGCTGGCGCACTTCCGTCGTATTCTGGAAGCATGGCGTAATCAACTCAGGGATGAAGTCGATCGCACCGTTACACATATGCAGGATGAAGCAGCCAACTTCCCGGATCCGGTAGACCGTGCAGCCCAGGAAGAAGAGTTCAGCCTCGAACTGCGTAACCGCGATCGCGAGCGTAAGCTGATCAAAAAGATCGAGAAAACGCTGAAAAAAGTGGAAGACGAAGATTTCGGCTACTGCGAGTCCTGCGGTGTTGAAATTGGTATTCGTCGTCTGGAAGCGCGCCCGACAGCCGATCTGTGCATCGACTGCAAAACGCTGGCTGAAATTCGCGAAAAACAAATGGCTGGCTAATTACAGCCGTTCCATCACGTTTACCACAGGCGGGAAATGCTCCCGCCTTATTTTTTGTTCAACGAGATGACAGACACACACTATATTGGCCGCTTTGCCCCCTCTCCTTCCGGCGAGCTTCATTTTGGCTCTCTGATTGCCGCGCTTGGAAGCTTTCTACAGGCTCGCGCCCGGCAAGGTCGCTGGCTTGTTCGCATTGAAGATATCGATCCGCCTCGTGAAGTTCCCGGTGCCGCAGAGACCATCCTGCGCCAGCTGGAACATTACGGTTTACACTGGGACGGCGATGTTCTCTGGCAATCGCAACGTCACAACGCCTATCGCGAAGCACTCGCATGGTTACATGAGCAAGGGTTAAGTTATTACTGCACCTGCACGCGCGCACGTATTCAAAGCATTGGCGGTATTTACGACGGTCATTGCCGGGAGTTGCATCATGGGCCAGAAAACGCTGCTGTACGTATTCGCCAGCAGCATCCGGTCACCCAGTTTACTGACCAGCTGCGCGGCATTATTCATGCCGACCAAAAACTGGCGCGGGAAGATTTTATTATTCATCGTCGTGATGGTCTATTTGCCTATAACCTGGCGGTGGTCGTTGACGATCACTACCAGGGCGTGACAGAAATTGTTCGTGGCGCGGATTTGATCGAACCCACGGTGCGCCAAATCTCGCTGTACCAGCTTTTTGGCTGGCAGGTGCCAGATTACATTCATTTGCCACTGGCACTTAATCCACAAGGCGCTAAACTTTCCAAGCAGAATCATGCGCCTGCGTTGCCAAAAGGCGATCCTCGGCCGGTGTTAATCGCGGCACTTCAATTTCTGGGCCAGCAGGCAGAAACACACTGGCAGGATTTCAGCGTCGCGCAAATTCTCCAGTCAGCCGTCAAAAACTGGCGGCTCACCGCAGTGCCTGAGTCGGCAATTGTAAATTCAACATTCTCAAATGCGTCATGCTGAGCTATGATTAGCCGCTATTTTTTTGTCCTGAATGATGTTTGACACTACCGAGGTGTACTATTTTTACCCGAGTCGCTAATTTTTGCCGCAAGGTGCTAAGCCGCGAGGAAAGCGAGGCTGAACAGGCAGTCGCCCGTCCACAGGTGACGGTGATCCCGCGTGAGCAGCATGCTATTTCCCGCAAAGATATCAGTGAAAATGCCCTGAAGGTAATGTACAGGCTCAATAAAGCGGGATACGAAGCCTGGCTGGTTGGCGGCGGCGTGCGCGACCTGTTACTTGGCAAAAAGCCGAAAGATTTTGACGTGACTACTAACGCCACGCCAGAGCAAGTGCGCAAACTGTTCCGTAACTGCCGCCTGGTGGGTCGCCGTTTCCGTCTGGCTCATGTGATGTTTGGCCCGGAGATTATCGAAGTTGCGACCTTCCGGGGACATCACGAAGGTAACGTCAGCGACCGTACGACCTCCCAACGCGGGCAAAACGGCATGTTGCTGCGCGACAACATTTTCGGTTCCATCGAAGAAGACGCCCAGCGCCGCGATTTCACTATTAATAGTCTGTATTACAGCGTGGCAGATTTTACCGTCCGTGATTACGTTGGCGGCATGAAGGATCTGAAGGACGGCGTTATCCGTCTGATTGGTAACCCGGAAACGCGCTACCGTGAAGATCCGGTACGTATGCTGCGCGCGGTTCGTTTTGCCGCCAAATTGGGCATGCGCATCAGCCCGGAAACCGCAGAACCGATCCCACGCCTGGCTACCCTGCTGAACGATATTCCTCCTGCACGCCTGTTTGAAGAATCGCTTAAACTGCTACAAGCGGGCTACGGTTACGAAACCTATAAACTGTTGTGTGAATACCATCTGTTCCAGCCGCTGTTCCCGACCATTACCCGCTACTTTACGGAAAATGGTGACAGTCCAATGGAGCGGATCATTGAGCAGGTGCTGAAGAATACTGACACGCGTATTCATAACGATATGCGCGTCAACCCGGCGTTCCTGTTTGCCGCCATGTTCTGGTATCCCCTGCTGGAAACAGCACAGAAAATCGCGCAAGAGAGCGGCCTGACTTATCACGACGCTTTCGCGCTGGCAATGAACGATGTGTTAGACGAAGCCTGCCGTTCACTGGCGATCCCGAAACGGCTAACCACTTTAACGCGTGATATCTGGCAGTTACAGTTGCGCATGTCCCGCCGTCAGGGTAAACGCGCATGGAAATTACTCGAACATCCGAAGTTCCGTGCCGCTTATGACCTGCTGGCACTGCGTGCTGAAGTAGAACGCAACGCCGAGCTACAACGTCTGGCGAAATGGTGGGGTGAGTTCCAGGTTTCCGCGCCGCCGGACCAAAAAGGGATGCTTAACGAACTGGATGAAGAACCGTCACCGCGTCGTCGTACTCGTCGCCCGCGCAGACGTGCGCCGCGCCGTGAGGGCACCGCATGACAGTGGCGTATATTGCTATCGGCAGCAATCTGGCCTCTCCGCTGGAGCAGGTCAATGCTGCCCTGAAGGCAATAGATGACATTCCTGAAAGCCGCATTCTTGCCGTTTCTTCGTTTTACCGCACCCCACCACTGGGGCCGCAAGATCAACCCGATTACTTAAACGCAGCCGTGGCGCTGGAAACCTCTCTTACAGCTGAAGAACTCCTCAACCACACACAGCGTATTGAGTTGCAGCAAGGTCGCGTCCGCAAAGCTGAACGCTGGGGACCGCGCACGCTCGATCTTGATATCATGTTGTTTGGTAATCAGGTCATAAACACTGAGCGCCTGACCGTTCCGCACTATGATATGAAGAATCGTGGATTTATGTTGTGGCCGCTGTTTGAGATCGCGCCGGAACTGGTGTTTCCTGATGGTGAAACGCTGCAAGCAAGACTCACTACTTTCCCTCCCTGCCCACAGCACTGGTAAACCACATTTCTGGAAAAGCGTATTGGGTAATGCAATGTTGTATAATATTATTTTATAGTTTCAATGAATTAATTCTCTCTCCCCCATCATAAAAATCACAAAAAAACAGCATTAAACATATAATTACGGCAAATATATTTTCATTACCTATATTAACTTTTCTCTTTATAAGAGGTTTTTAATGATAATGAACCAGTTTATTCTGGGTACTATGCCTCACTCCCGGTATTAGCACTGGATAGCGCTTAACTGGATTCTGTCAGGCTGGGACGGGGCAACAAGAGCATACAACGACCAGTCCTTAACGCGTGATTATTAATTTCTACAGCGTATCATCATATTATTTAAATCTGCCCAACCTCACCAAATACATTCATAAAATGCATAATGATAATAAATCATAAAATACATTCACCGAAGATATTTCTCTTTAAAGAGCGTGACATTTATAATAAGTATTGGTGAGAAAAATCACCCCCATTAATTTTTATAAGGATATTCCCATGTTAAAAAAAAGTGCTATTGCTGCGGCATTAGTGATGTTCACCACTTCTGCTTTCGCGCTGGATGGCGGTCAATTAGATTTCGCGGGTTTGGTGAGTGACAACACTTGCGTCTTGCACGTCAACGGTGGCGCCCAGGACGGTCAGATTACCCTGCAAACCGCCACAACCACTGAAGTTAATCAGGCCGGTGTTGTCCAACTTGCCAGCCCTGGCGCAAAACCGGAAGCCTTCTCTATTACGATCGATTGCTCGGACGATCCACAGGGCGCCTCTGCCAATCTGAGCATGGGTTCCGTGTTCTTCAGCAACAGTCAGGGCACTCTGAACAACGATCTCTCCATTAGCCAGGCGGCTACCGGGGTCGCGATTGCCATTCACTACCTTACCGATGCCACTACCTACGAACAGATGAGAGTTAACGACAGCACTGATGTTAAAAACCTGCTGTTTACCAACGGCAAAGCGGTTTACAACTTTAAAGCGTCATATGTAAAACAGGCAGCAACAGTTAACGCAACGGCAGGTTATGTCAAAACCAACGCCGCTTATACAGTGACTTACCAGTAAATATCTGCGTCACCCGACAGCCCACGTGCTGTCGGGTCACTCAATAAGGATAGTGTTATGACCAGGATGTGTCAGTTTATTGTTTCCACTGCTTTCGTCGCATCGACAGCCGTTTTCAGCCTCACCGCGCAAGCAGATATTGTGCTTTCCGGTACGCGCATTATTTATAATGCCGACCAGAAAGACGTCACATTGCGCATGGAAAACAAAGGTGCCCGCCCATTATTAGTCCAGACCTGGATTGATACCGGCAGCGAGAATGCCGACCCCAGCACATTGAAAGTGCCTTTTACCGTGACGCCGCCGGTTTCCCGCGTTGATGGTAAAAAAGGCCAAACGGTTAAAATTGCCTGGAACGCCAGCCAGACCCTTCCAGCCGATCGCGAAAGCGTTTATTGGTTCAACGCGCTGGAAGTTCCCCCCAAGATGAACGATGCCGATGCCAAGGGAAAAAACATTCTGCAATTGGCTTTCCGTACCCGTATCAAGCTGTTCTATCGCCCAACCAGCCTGGCGGGTAACCCGGCTGATGCACCAAAACAGTTAACCTGGCGTCTCCAGTCTTCAGCCGGAAAAGTGGTGCTGCAGGCAACAAACCCAACGCCTTATCACGTCTCATTCAGCAGTATTACCCTTGCCTCAGGCGGTAATAAATATACCGTGGAAAGCAGTATGGTCGAGCCCAAAAGCAGTGCGGAAATGGTGGTAAAAGGCGCTCCCCGTTCTGTGTCTGGCGCAACAGTTGAGTACTCAGCCATTAATGATTTTGGCGGTGGCATTGACGGCAAAGTCAAACTTTGATGCCCACAGACGAGATCGGCTGAGATCGTACAATGAAGATCCCCCACGATGGCAAAAGAATTCAACGATCGCCGCTCGCTTGCCTGATTGCGTGTAGCCTGCTGCCCTGCACACAAAATGTGTGGGGGGCAAACGAGACCGTTGAGTTTGATAACACGTTCCTGATGGGCGCAGGCGCCAGGGATATTGATGTCAATCGTTACAGCAAAGGTAACGCAACATTACCGGGGCGCTATGACGTCAGCGTGTTTATTAATAACCAGGCCAGCGCCAATCTGAAAATCGAGTTTATTGAATTAGACCCTGAACACGCTGCTCAGCCCTGTATCTCCACCAACACATTATTACAACTGCATATTCGCCAGCCAGAAAAGTTAGCGGATAACGCAATTTTGCAAAAACGCGAAAACGCTGTGCAGGATTGCCTGAACGTAGAGGTTGCTATTCCGCAATCGAGCGTCGCTTACAATAGCAACGATCAGCGGCTTGATATCAGCATGCCGCAAATCTGGCTGCAGAGAACCTATGCCAACTATGTCGATCCGTCGCTGTGGGATGAAGGCATCAATGCCGCAATGCTCTCTTACACCCTTAACGGCTGGCGCAGTGAATCCCCCAATCAAACCACAGAAACCAGCTACGCCGGACTGATGGGCGGTATCAATTTATGGGGATGGCATTTTCGCTCACATGGTAACTATTCGTGGGACAAAGAAGACGGCGGCAGTTTTGAATTTCAGGATAAATATCTGCAACGCGATATCGCCGCGCTCCGCTCTCAGCTGGTAATGGGTGAAACCAATACCACAGGAGAAACCTTCGACTCGGTGCCTATTCGCGGGCTGCGACTCTATAGCGAAAGCCGCATGCTGCCCCCTACGCTGGCGTCGTATGCGCCCGTTATCCGTGGCGTGGCAAACTCTAACGCGAAAGTCACGATCACCCAAAACGGTTATAAAATTTATGAAACGACCGTGCCGCCAGGGCCATTCGCGATTGACGATCTCACCCCGGCAGGGTTCGGCGCCGATCTCGAGGTGACCATCACCGAATCGGACGGTTCAAAGCGTACGTTTAGTCAGGCTTATTCATCGGTGATCCAGATGATGCGTCCCGGCGTGGGCAAATGGGATATCAGCGCCGGTGAGGTCAATAAAGAGGAACTCCAGGATAAACCGAACCTGCTGCAAGGAACCTACTATTACGGGTTGAGCAACACCTTCACCGGCTACACCGGCCTGCAAATGACCGATAACGGCTACTGGGCCGGTTTATTAGGGTTGGGGGTGAATACATCGCTGGGCGCTTTCTCCTTCGATGTTACTCAGTCTCATGCCGAAATTCCTGACGATAAAACCTATAGTGGACAGAGTTACCGTGTTTCATGGAACAAATATTTCGCGCCTACCGAAACCTCACTCAACATTGCCGCCTATCGCTACTCCACTGAAAACTATCTGGGGCTGAACGACGCGTTGACGCTGATTAATTCTGCCAACCATCCTGATGAAGAGGGCTATTCGGGGATTGTCAGTTATGCACGCATGAAAAATCAGTTCAGCGTTAGCATTAATCAAACGTTAAAAAGTGATGAACGTGACTATGGCTCTTTCTATGTGAATGGCACATGGACAGATTACTGGGTAACCAACTCATCACAGAGCAGTTTTGCCTTTGGCTACAGCAATGCCTTTAACTGGGCGAGCTACAGCGTCAGCCTGCAACGGACATACGATGAAGACAATAAGAAGGATGACTCGATTTATCTGAGTGTGACCATTCCGCTTGATAAACTGCTTGGCCGCAATAGCCATCAGGGCGGGTTCAAAACCCTGAACACCAGCGTTAACAGCGACATGAAAGGGAGCTCACAATTTAACGCCAATGCCTCGGGCTACAGCCAGGATAATCGCTGGAGTTACAGCGTGAATACCGCCTATAACGTGCAGAAAAACAGCGACAGCCTGAAAAGTATCAGCGGTTATACCAGCTATGAGTCGCCGTGGGGAACATTTTCAGGCTCAGCCTCCACCAGCAGCGATCGCTCACGTCAGTATGGGCTCAGCACCGATGGCGGTTTTGTACTCCACCGCCACGGTCTGACCTTCAGTAACGACAGTTTTACCGACTCTGACACGTTGGCGCTGATCAACGCCCCGGGTGCAAAAGGCGCGCGCATTAACTTTGGTAACAGCACCATCGACCGTTTTGGCTACGGCGTGACCAGTTCACTGTCACCGTACCGGGAAAATACCGTCGCGCTCGATGTTAACGATCTGGATAACGACGTGGAGCTCAAAAACACCAGTAGCGTCGCCATTCCGCGCCAGGGTTCCGTCATTTTCAGCCACTTTGACACCGATACCGGGCGCTCCGCCATTCTCAATTTACTGCGTAGCAACAATCAGCCCGTGCCGTTTGCTTCCGATATTACCGACGAAAAAGGGACCTCTATCGGGACCGTCGGTCAGGGCAGTCAGGCATTTGTACGCGGCATTGCCGACAGCGGTGAACTGACGGTCACCTGGTATGAGAAAAATAGTCGCCAGCAGTGCCGTATTCATTATCAGATACCGTCATCACCCACCATGACCGGTAAAACCATCGTACTCAACGGCGTGCCATGCACCCAGCAATAATGTTCCAGGAGAGGAAATGAGAGCTTTTTTACTACCGCCCCTGCTGCTGCTGACGTCGCTTTGTCTGCGCCCCGCACTGGCAACCGATCTTTCGGTGAACTTTACCGCGACCATCAAAGAGACGACCTGTGCCATGACGCTCAACGCATTGAATGGGGCCAATATCAGCGGTGATACCGCAACAAATAACTATTATCTGGATCTGCCTGATATGGGTGTTTCAGACATTGTGAATAAATCGTCACTGTCGGAGGCTAATTTTAAAATCCTTGCCAGCAATTGTAATAACTATATTTCCGGCCTGTCGATGACTCTCAATGGCGCAGTCAGCAGCTATACAGATTCGTTAATCGGTAATGACCAGACCGTTTCCGGACATACCAACTATGTTGGTCTTGGTATTAAACGTATGAACGCTGATGAAAATCTCCGCTTTAAACTCAACGGTAGCCAGCGAGTCACCTGGACGAATGATGAAATAAGTAATGGATTAGATCTCACAGCCATGCTTCGTCAGACCACCACCGGGAATACGATCACCACAGGCCAATTCCAGGCCAAAGTGACTTTCGTCTTTACCTACCAATAGCAGGTTTGTTTATGAACTATCACAATATAACCTTTGTCTTGCTGCTGTGCTTTGGATATATCGCCATCGGCCACGCCGCCAGTAGCTCTATGGACGTTACGGTACGCGCTAAGGTTACTGCCAGTACCTGCACGGCTGAATTACGCAATGCGCAGGATCAGCAAGCCACCACCATCGCAATTGGCGATGTCTATCTCAACGAGCTTTCCGCTAAATCGAAATACCAGAACTTCAGCCTGGTGTTTTCAAACTGCGAAGGGTTAGCAAAGGATCAGGCAAAAGTTGTGCTTTCTGCACAGACGGGCTGCGATGGTGCTTCCAGTACCGGTGGCGGATACCGTAATGCACTGACGACAGCGGACGATGATGCGGCAACCGGTGTTGCAGTTGAAGTGTGGACGACCAACCAGCCAGAAGGTCAGGGCAGCATTCAGCTTAATTGTAAAACCAAACCGACCAGTATTGTCGATTTAACCACGGCAACAGGATCGAATATTGTCCACTGGCCGCTCAGTGCCCGAATTGTTGTCGCATCGGATAATACCATCGCGGATGTCCGTGCAGGTCAATTCTCCACCAATGCTATCTTTTCTGTAACCTATGAGTAGATGATGATGATGAAAACAGTTATCTACATGATTGCGTTTTGGTTTTCTTACAACGCCATTGCAGCCAGTACCAATATTAATATGACTGCCAATATCATCAGCACCAGTTGCCGGGTCACGCTCGACAATAATGGAAATATTGATTTAGGCACAGTGGATTATAGCTATCTGAATAATAATACCTCTGTCGATCGCGTCTATTCTGGCGGGCACCCCTTTTATATTACCGTCAGCGACTGCGCGCAGGTGGCGGGAAAAAATCCCGCCCACCTGACCGTCAGCTTTACGCCTCTGGCAGGCACCCTTGCGCCAACCAACCTCCAGGTATTCGCCAACCAGCAGGTCAACGGTGCAAAAAATGTCGGCGTGGTTATTTTATCGACCGAGGACGCACAGCATATTTTCAATGTGCTCGACACGCGTGGTCAACCGCAAAGTATTTACCCCGTGACGCCCGAAACGATCGCTAACGCGACATACCACTTTTACGCTCGGATGCAAAAAATTGACCCTACACAAGCGGTAACCAGCGGCGTGGTAAAAGCGAGCGTATTTGTTGGGGTCTATTATGAATAATCTATATCACTCTCAAGGATGAAGAGATGAACACGCAACATTTTTCCCGGTTTAAGCGGTGGTGTCTAACACTGCTGGTTCTGTTGCCCTTCTATTCAGGCTGCCTGCACTCTGCCGACACAATAATCGTCGGCGACAAAAGCTATTCAGGCTCGACGAATAACAATGCCGGGCCACAGGGGGATGGCAACGCAACGGCAACGTTCAGCACAGGGGCGAATCAGATAGTGATCCCAACCTCAGCGGGGCTACAAAGTAGCAACCTCAGGCTCCAGTTGGGTTCGATGGATTCAGCCTCATCTGGAAATGGCCTGATTTACTGTGGAGCTGGCGGAATGGGAACACCATTAACCCTGGAGAGCCATTTCGTGGATGCCCAGGTGAGTGCTGATGGTCACAAGCTCTTTAAAACCAATGTGCAGGGTCTCTACTTCAGGATGCACATGTACCGTGTGAGCTCATTCAAAACAACCTCCAGCAGCGATATCTATATCGGTGATACCCCCCAACAAACACTGACCTTAATTCCCGATAGTTCCGTATGCGTCGCCAATCAGGGAAAATACACAGCAATAGGCGGTCTGGTCAGTAAAATTGATATTGAGTTTTATAATGATGGCACCTTCAATCCCAATACGACAGGTAGCATCGCTTTACTGAGCAACAAGGGATATCACTATTCAGTGACAAATGCAGCGCCTGGTGGTGCATTGACCTCGCACTCTATTTATCAGACGTTCAATATGGGTAATGTGACGCTTAGCTCGCCAACCTGTACCTCAGCGGTCGTTTCGGGGAATACAGTTCAGGGAGATACCGTCAGCCTCGGTGAATATAACCCCAAAGACATCATTGATGGCGTTGACGGCATCCCTTTTGGTATAGCACTAAAGAACTGTTACCGGGTCACCAATATCGAGGTCAAAATGACTACCGGCGCCCCTGCAATGTCGGCTGCGTTATTGGGTAATTCGTTAACCGCCGAAGCCAATGCCGCCAACGGCGTAGGCGTGGAGATAAAAGGAAAATCGAACTCACATTATGCCGAGGTTGTTCTTCACCCTAATGACACCCATTCTGTTTATAAAGCCTATGTCGATACAGCTGACACGTCGAATGGCATTATTGGTTCAGGCACATCGGGAACCGCAGCAAATCAAACGCTAAATTTTGTCGCCACTCTCAAACAAGACAACAATCAACAAATCAGAGGCGGTGATTTCAAAGCGACCGCCGTTTTCTCTATCACTTACCCCTGAGCCCCGCGCCGGCAGGTTCCCCTGCCGGTTTTAACCACAAAGGGCTAACACTCATCACTGACATCCCCTACAATGCGCCAATCCTATAGATAACACTTATGACTAACAGGGGTTATGATGAAACCGACCACCATCTCCTTGCTGAACAAATACAAACAAGAAAAAAAACGCTTCGCCACTATTACCGCTTACGACTACAGCTTCGCTAAATTGTTTGCCGAAGAAGGACTTAACGTGATGTTGGTTGGCGATTCGCTGGGCATGACTGTTCAGGGGCACGACTCCACACTCCCGGTAACCGTTCAAGATATCGCCTACCACACTGCTGCCGTACGTCGTGGCGCACCAAATTGCCTGCTGCTGGCCGACCTGCCGTTTATGGCGTACTCCACCCCGGAACAGGCCTTTGAAAATGCCGCCACAGTAATGCGTGCCGGAGCCAATATGGTCAAAATTGAAGGCGGCGCATGGTTGGTTGAGACGGTACGAATGCTGACTGAACGCGCAGTTCCGGTTTGTGGTCATTTAGGTTTAACCCCACAGTCAGTGAATATATTTGGCGGCTACAAAGTACAAGGGCGTGGCGATGAAGCGAGCGATCAACTGCTCAGCGATGCGTTAGCCTTAGAAGCCGCTGGTGCACAGTTGCTGGTGCTGGAATGCGTGCCGGTTGAACTGGCGAAACGCATTACCGAAGCGCTGGCGATTCCGGTAATCGGTATTGGCGCGGGCAACGTCACCGACGGGCAAATCCTCGTGATGCACGACGCGTTCGGTATTACCGGCGGCCATATCCCTAAATTTGCAAAAAATTTCCTTGCCGAAACTGGCGACATCCGCGCAGCAGTGCGTCAGTATATAGCTGAAGTGGAGTCCGGTGTTTATCCGGGCGAAGAACACAGTTTCCATTGAGGAGTCACGTTGTGTTAATTATCGAAACCCTGCCGTTGCTGCGTCAGCAAATTCGCCGCCTGCGAATGGAAGGCAAACGCGTAGCGCTGGTGCCTACTATGGGTAACCTGCACGATGGTCATATGAAGCTGGTCGACGAAGCCAAAGCCCGCGCCGATGTGGTCGTCGTCAGTATTTTCGTTAACCCAATGCAGTTTGACCGCCCGGAAGATCTGGCTCGTTATCCACGCACTTTGCAGGAAGACTGCGAGAAACTAAACAAACGTAAAGTGGATCTGGTTTTCGCTCCCTCGGTAAAAGAGATCTATCCGAACGGTACAGAAACCCACACCTATGTCGATGTTCCAGGCCTTTCCACCATGCTGGAAGGTGCCAGCCGTCCAGGACATTTTCGCGGCGTATCGACCATCGTCAGCAAACTGTTCAACCTGGTCCAGCCGGACATCGCCTGCTTCGGTGAAAAGGATTTTCAGCAACTGGCACTGATCCGCAAAATGGTTGCCGATATGGGCTTCGATATTGAGATTGTCGGAGTGCCGATTATGCGCGCGAAAGACGGTCTGGCGCTCAGTTCCCGTAACGGCTATCTGACGGCGGAACAACGTAAAATTGCGCCGGGTCTGTACAAGGTCTTAAGTTCAATTGCCGACAAATTGCAGGCTGGCGAACGGGATCTCGATGAAATTATTGCTATTGCCGGGCAAGAACTGAATGAAAAAGGTTTCCGTTCCGATGATATTCAGATTCGCGATGCCGACACCTTGCTGGAAATCGCTGAAAACAGCAAACGAGCGGTGATTCTGGTAGCCGCCTGGCTTGGCGATGCTCGCCTGATCGACAACAAAATCGTCGAACTGGCGTAATACTTATACTCTAAATAATTCAAGTTGCAGGAAGGCGGCAAGCGAGTGAATCCCCAGGAGCTTACATAAGTAAGTGACTGGGGTGAGCGAACGCAGACGCAGCACATGCAACTTGAAGTATGACGAGTATAACTGGCGCTACGGCTGATGGCGCCAATTATTAATTTGCCCCACATCATGGCGATGACGTCTGTAAGCGATTATTCATATCGCAGGCAATTTAGTTAATCAGCTTATCAAGCTCAGCAAGAGGTAAATTTGCCATCTCTGCAACGTCTTCCCGAGACATTCCTTTACTCAGAAGACGCAGGGCGAATTCTTGCCTTTCCTCCTGTCTTCCCAGCTGAATCCCCTTCTCAATCCCCTTCTCAATCCCCTTCTCAATTCCCTTCTCAATTCCCTTCTCTTCAAACCACTGCGCCAACGTCATCATAGACTCCCCTCCCGTTTCCCTGTCTCTCACCACACCATAAAACAAATCCGCTTGTTCAGTATGACCGCGTTGCAGCATATAGTTTTGCATGGCAACTAACTGACTTCCGCTAGTGTACCCTTCGTCAATCAGCGTGACCAGTTGCTCCAGCAATAACATTAAGTCGCGCTGGCGAATATGTTTTTGCAGCAGTTCGAGAATCGCAATCCGCCGATGTTGCATGATTTCGTCATCCGGTGTGATAGTGATATCCACCAGCGGGAAAGGACTGTTATAGACGCGTCGCGCCAGCTCCGGCGAGTAAAACATATCAAACCAGCACATTGAGAGTGGATAAGGCGTGGCCTCGCCCTGATAAAACAAAATCGGCACCACCAGCGGCAGCTTATCGTGGTCAGCCTCCAGATGCCGGTGCATGGCGGCAATAGAATAACGCATCATACGAAACGCCATTTTTTTGTCCGGCTTGCTTTGGTGTTCAATCACAACATGTAGATAGCCCGTATTACCCTGCATTTGCACGGAATAGAGCACGTCAGTGCTGTGCCCTTTCAGGCTTTCTTCAATAAAACTCCCCGACTCAAGATGCAGCGTGTCGAGGTCACACAGTTCGCGTAGCTCCGCTGGCAAATGGATATCCAGAAAGTCGCGAGCCGTTTCCGCGTGCATTAAAAATTGTTTAAACACCGCATCATGCGGTGTGGTACTCGGTGCATCCATCTTCCCTGCCTTCCGTGTTGTCTTGCGTGAAGGCAGTATCCAGTCAAGGCGCGCCGTCGTCAGCCGCCTCTTTAGTGTTTACCGAGCAGCGTTCAGAGAAATTTCAATTGGTTACATGTGTTACATGGCTCGCTTCGGCACGGTACGCAAACTGCTGATGCAAATGCCGTCAGATGAGTAGACACTAAACAAAAATCGGGCAATACTGCGTGAGAATTTCCTCAAAGCAGGCACCGCCTGCTTCGTTAACGACAGGGTAGAAAGGTAGAAGTTATGATTCGCACGATGCTGCAGGGCAAACTCCACCGCGTGAAAGTGACTCATGCGGACCTGCACTATGAAGGTTCTTGCGCCATTGACCAGGATTTTCTTGACGCAGCCGGTATTCTCGAAAACGAAGCCATTGATATCTGGAATGTCACCAACGGCAAGCGTTTCTCCACCTATGCCATCGCGGCAGAGCGCGGTTCGAGAATTATTTCTGTTAACGGTGCGGCGGCCCACTGCGCCAGCGTCGGCGATATTGTCATCATCGCCAGCTTCGTCACTATGCCGGATGAAGAAGCCCGTACATGGCGACCCAACGTTGCTTATTTTGAAGGCGACAATGAAATGAAACGTACCGCGAAAGCGATTCCAGTTCAGGTGGCCTGATAATCACCCCTGCGGCTGGTTACTCACCAGCCGCGACATCGTCTCCAGCGAATCCGTTCTTAAGATATAAAGCCGTTTTAGTAACAACGGATTATCCCCCGGTTTTACTTTGCCTTTCATGGTGGTCACTGCCAGATGAAATCCGGCTTCACGTGCCGCCTTCACCGCTTTGTCATTAAAACCGCCAAACGGATAAGAAAGATACAAGACATGTGGATTAAACTGCGCCAGCGCCCGACGCGATCGCGCAAAATCAAACAGAATATTGTGCTCACTACGGCTCAGTAATATGGGGCGGCGATAGCCATCTATCCGATGCAAAAAATGAGTATGTGACTGGAAATCAAATACATCACGAATTTCGTTAAGCTCAGAAATGCTCATAAATTGCAGCGATTTTGGATCCCATTTCTGCGGGTGACGTTTGATGCGCGAGGTAACAATAAATGCCGTCGCCTTCATACCATAGTGTTTCAACACAGGATACGCATAGCGGCTAACCGACTTGAGACCATCATCAAAGGTAATCACCACGGCACGTGCCGGGAGATTAATGTTATTCTGCACGTAACCTTCCAACTGCGTCATGCTCAGTGTCGCGTATCCCCTGTCGCGCAGCCTGGCCATCTGGTTATTGAAGGCGCGTACCGAGGTGGTCGTCGAAGTATGGCGAAAACGGGTGTTTTCTTCGTCGCGCAGAATATGATGATAGGTTAGCACCGGCAGGCCATTGTCGGGTTGGGCATCCAGCGCGCTGATATAGGCCAGTCGATCGCCAATACGGATCTGATACCAGGTTTGGTTTAACCTGTCTTTCAGTTTATGCAAAATCGGATAACGCAAATTGTCCGCCAGTACCCCCAATGGCGCACTGCCCACACTCGGCGCGTTATAAACCGGCGTATCTTTCCAGGTAATTAAGTTCTGATTACTCAGCGGCTTGTTGAGGTCACCCAAACCGTCTTCAACTTTTTGTCGCCCCTGAACCGGCTCGAGATGACCTTTATCGATAAACCCTTTGCCAAAGCCAAAATTAAATGCGTAATAACTTGCGGCAGTGGGCTCCACGGCAATGATTTGTCCGGCCCGAATATTCCCTACCGTCACCATTTTGTCGCCAATTTGCGCCCAGACCGCGGCATTTTCGATGGTTTGCATATAACGGGCAGGCAATGCGGCACTGACGCTTGTGGTAAACAGCATCAGCAGGAGAATAACAGCTTGTTTATACATGAAAAAATAACCAGGGATGAAACAACGCTTTTATTGTAGCAAAAGCGTCATCAGGATCGCGGGTTAATACTCATACAAATTATGTTTGAGGACGAAAGGCGGATTTTTTTGTTGTTGGTGCCAAAGACTACTGACCTCCGGCGCCCCCAGTTCGACAATTCGCTCGCGAAACTCAGCGCTGGATAATGTTTCACGGTAGGCCAGCATCTGTTCAACTAACGGTAACGTTACCCCAGAAATCACTTCACAGCGGGAGTGTTTGTGGCTTAATAGCGAAGCCACGCGGTACGGCGGCGCTCCGGCAATATCAGTTAAAAAGATCACCCCATCGCCAGAGTCTGCTTCATGCAGAGCATCGCACATCATACGGCTGAGCATATTAGAACTTAATCCGCGCCAGAAATTCACGGCCCGGCACTGAAGAAGCGCCCCGTGTTTTTTCTCCAGCGCATCCAGTATCTCTTGCGCCCGATCATCGTGACAGGTAATAACCCAACCTAGCATCGCCTTCCTCCTTAGCCGAAAATCAGTCTACCCTGACCATGGTTGATAAAGGGTGATAGTCGTCAAAACTCCTCTCCCCCGAATCCAGAGGAGAGGAAATAGCCTTAGCTACGTAGACCACGCCCACGTTGGATCAGCGACCAGCAAATCAAATAAAACGCCACAATAAAGACCACCAGTACGCCAAAGGTAGTGACCAGCGGCACATCATTGATTCCGAGGAAGCCGTAGCGGAAACCACTGATCATATAAACGATCGGGTTCAGGTGCGACAGTCCCTGCCAGAACGGCGGCAGCAAAGTCAGGGAGTAAAAGACCCCGCCCAAATACGTGAGTGGCGTTAACACAAAGGTTGGCACCAGGCTGATGTCATCGAACGTTTTGGCAAACACGCCGTTCAGCAATCCAGCAAGGGAGAATAACACCGCCGTGAGCACCAGCGTTAAAGCGACAAATACCCACGAATGCACCTGAAACGGCACAAAAAACAGTGAAATTGCCGTCACCAGAATGCCAACAAACAGTCCGCGTGCTACGCCACCGCCGACATATCCGGCAATAATCACGTGAGTCGGTACGGGTGCAACCAGCAGCTCTTCAATATTACGCTGAAACTTGGCACCAAAAAATGATGAAGCGACGTTGGCGTAGGCGTTGGTGATTACCGACATCATGATCAGCCCCGGCACGATGAACTGCATATAGCTGAAGCCATGCATATCGCCGATGCGCGAACCAATCAGGTTACCGAAGATAATAAAATAAAGGGTCATGGTGATGACCGGTGGCACCAGCGTCTGCACCCAGATACGCATAAAGCGATGGATCTCTTTCGCCCAGATGCTTTTTAGTGCCACCCAGTAAAGATGCATCATGCGCGATCTCCTTGTTTTTCATTAACCAGTGAAACAAACAGCTCTTCCAGACGGTTAGCTTTGTTACGCATACTTAATACCTGAATACCCTGCTCACTTAACTGCGTGAACACGCTGTTAATCCCCTGCTCACGCAGCACTTCAACTTCCAGCGTAGCGGTATCGACCAGTCGATACTGATAGCCATCGAGCTTCGGCAATGGGCTTTTCGGCGCGAGATCGAGAATAAAAGTTTCCGATTTCAGCTTCGCCAGCAGCGCCTTCATCGAGGTATTTTCCACCAGCTCACCGTGTTGAATAATGCCGATATTGCGGCACAGCATTTCTGCTTCTTCCAGGTAGTGCGTGGTAAGAATGATGGTGGTGCCTTTATCGTTTAAATCCTTCAAAAATCCCCACATTGAGCGGCGAAGTTCGATATCCACGCCTGCGGTTGGTTCGTCAAGAATCAGCAGTTTAGGTTCATGCATTAACGCACGAGCAATCATTAAACGGCGCTTCATCCCGCCCGATAACATACGCGCACGTTCGTTACGCTTTCCCCATAAATCGAGCTGTTTAAGATACTTTTCGCTGCGGATGTACGCTTCTTTGCGCTCTACACCGTAGTACCCCGCCTGGTTCACCACAATTTGTTGCACGGTTTCAAACGGGTTGAAGTTAAATTCCTGCGGCACCAGTCCCAACTGACGTTTAGCGTTCACGACATCCTTCTCGAGATCGTAACCAAATACGCTGACCCGCCCGGAGGTTTTATTTACCAGAGAGCTGATAATACCGATAGTGGTTGATTTCCCGGCCCCGTTCGGCCCGAGAAGCGCATAAAAATCACCCGCTTCGACCTGCAAATCGATTCCACGAAGCGCCTGAACGCCGCCTGGATAGGTTTTTTTAAGCTGTTGAAGTTCCAGTGCAATGGTCATAAATTTTTACTTACCTTACGTTCTTACACTTTATCTGTGGTTTAAATCGTCCCGGAGTTGCCCTATATTAGCCAAACGTAATTATTTGGTTACAGGTCGTTAACCTCCATGAAAGACATAGATACACTCATCAGCAACAATGCACTATGGTCAAAAATGCTGGTGGAAGAGGATCCCGGGTTTTTTGAGAAACTGGCGCAAGCGCAAAAACCGCGCTTTCTATGGATTGGATGTTCCGACAGTCGCGTTCCTGCAGAACGTTTAACCGGTCTTGAGCCGGGCGAACTCTTTGTTCACCGTAATGTTGCTAACCTGGTCATTCACACCGACCTGAACTGCCTTTCCGTGGTTCAGTATGCAGTGGATGTTCTCGAAGTTGAACACATTATTATCTGTGGCCACTACGGTTGCGGCGGCGTACAGGCCGCAGTTGAAAACCCGGAACTGGGGCTTATCAACAACTGGCTGCTGCACATTCGCGATATCTGGTTCAAACATAGCTCATTGCTTGGCGAAATGCCGCAAGAGCGCCGTCTGGATACCTTGTGTGAACTGAACGTCATGGAACAGGTGTATAACCTGGGCCACTCCACCATTATGCAATCAGCGTGGAAACGCGGGCAGAAAGTTACCATTCACGGCTGGGCCTACGGCATTCACGACGGTTTGCTGCGTGATCTGGATGTTACCGCCACCAACCGCGAAACCCTTGAACAACGTTACCGTCACGGGATTTCCAATCTCAAGCTGAAACACGCCAACCACAAATAAAAACACCATGCCGGATGCAACACATCCGGCACATCCGCACTTACTCGTCCAGCAGCACTACTTTGCCGATGTACGGCAGATGGCGGTAACGCTGAGCGTAATCAATGCCGTAACCCACCACAAACTCATCCGAGATCGAGAAACCGATAAATTCTACCGGGACGTTCACTTCACGACGGGACGGTTTATCCAGCAGCGTACAAATCGCCAGCGACTTCGGTTCGCGCAGGCTTAAGATTTCACGCACTTTCGACAGTGTATTACCCGAGTCGATGATATCTTCAACAATCAGCACGTCCTTGCCACGGATATCTTCATCCAGATCTTTGAGGATTTTCACATCGCGGGTGGTGGACATGCCGCTACCGTAGCTGGAGGCGGTCATAAAATCGACTTCATGAGATACCTGAACTTCACGGCACAGGTCCGCCATAAACATAAATGAGCCACGCAGCAGGCCTACCAGCACCATATCGCTGCCGCTGTCTTTGTAACGCTCAGTAATCTGACGACCCAGTTCGGCGATACGCGCTTTAATCTCCGCTTCGGGGATCATTACTTCTACAGTATGTTTCATATCTCTAACCATATGATTTAAAAACAAATCACTTCGCACGGGCAGGTTTTGGCACCGCAACAAAGCGCAAGACACGCAGTATACCAGTAAAACTATTCATTGGCGGAATCTGTTAATAAAGCTCGAATTGTGATGACGATCACACATGTTAAAACCTATAATTAATTGCTACTAAAATATTAATGAATTGAAATGGTGTCTCTTTATGGCAATTAACAATACCGGCTCGCGACGATTACTCGTCACGCTAACAGCCCTATTTGCAGCGCTTTGCGGGCTGTATCTTCTCATTGGCGGAGGCTGGTTGGTCGCGATCGGCGGCTCCTGGTACTACCCTATCGCTGGCCTTATGATGCTCGGCGTCGCCTGGATGCTGTGGCGCAGCAAACGCGCCGCACTTTGGCTTTACGCGGCATTGCTGCTTGGCACCATGATTTGGGGCGTCTGGGAAGTGGGTTTCGATTTCTGGGCGCTGACGCCGCGTAGCGACATTCTGGTCTTCTTTGGTATCTGGCTGATCCTGCCGTTTGTCTGGCGTCGCCTGGTCATTCCTGCCAGCGGCGCAGTTGCCGCGTTGGTGGTCGCGCTGTTGATTAGCGGTGGTATCCTCACCTGGGCCGGATTTAACGATCCACAGGAAATCAACGGCACCTTAAGCGCTGATGCTACACCTGCCGAAGCTATCTCCCCCGTTGCCGATCAAGACTGGCCTGCCTATGGTCGCAATCAGGAAGGTCAACGCTTTTCACCACTGAAACAAATTAACGCTGATAACGTCCACAAGCTGAAAGAAGCCTGGGTGTTCCGTACAGGCGATGTGAAACAGCCGAACGATCCGGGCGAAATCACCAATGAAGTGACGCCGATTAAAGTAGGCGACACGCTTTACCTGTGTACCGCTCACCAGCGTTTGTTTGCGCTCGATGCCGCCAGCGGCAAAGAGAAATGGCATTACGATCCTGAGCTGAAAACCAACGAGTCTTTCCAGCATGTAACCTGCCGTGGTGTCTCTTATCATGAAGCCAAAGCAGAAACTGCTTCGCCGGAAGTGATGGCGGATTGCCCGCGTCGTATCATTCTCCCGGTCAATGATGGCCGCCTGATTGCGATTAACGCTGAAAACGGCAAGCTGTGCGAAACCTTTGCCAATAAAGGCGTACTCAATCTGCAAAGCAATATGCCGGACACCAAACCGGGTCTGTATGAGCCGACTTCACCACCGATTATCACTGATAAAACCATCGTGATGGCGGGTTCCGTCACTGATAACTTCTCAACCCGCGAAACGTCTGGCGTGATCCGTGGTTTTGATGTCAATACCGGGGAGCTGTTGTGGGCCTTTGATCCAGGCGCGAAAGATCCGAACGCGATCCCGTCTGACGAACACACCTTTACCTTTAACTCGCCAAACTCGTGGGCACCTGCGGCCTATGACGCGAAGCTGGATCTGGTGTATCTGCCGATGGGCGTTACCACGCCAGATATCTGGGGCGGTAACCGCACCCCAGAACAGGAACGTTATGCCAGCTCAATTCTGGCGCTGAATGCCACTACCGGGAAACTGGCGTGGAGCTATCAGACCGTTCACCACGACCTGTGGGATATGGATCTTCCGGCACAGCCAACGCTGGCAGATATCACCGTTAATGGTCAAAAAGTTCCGGTTATTTACGCTCCAGCGAAAACCGGCAACATTTTTGTGCTTGATCGCCGCAATGGTGAACTGGTGGTTCCGGCCCCGGAAAAACCGGTGCCGCAAGGCGCAGCGAAAGGTGATTACGTTACCCCTACTCAACCGTTTTCTGAACTGAGCTTCCGTCCGACGAAAGATTTAAGCGGTGCGGATATGTGGGGCGCCACCATGTTTGACCAACTGGTGTGCCGCGTAATGTTCCACCAGATGCGTTATGAAGGTATTTTCACCCCGCCATCTGAACAGGGTACGCTGGTCTTCCCGGGTAACCTGGGGATGTTCGAATGGGGCGGGATTTCCGTTGATCCGAATCGTGAAGTGGCAATTGCCAACCCAATGGCGCTGCCGTTCGTTTCGAAACTGATCCCACGCGGTCCTGGCAACCCGATGGAACAGCCGAAAGATGCCAAAGGCACCGGTACGGAATCCGGCATTCAGCCACAGTACGGCGTACCGTATGGCGTTACGCTCAACCCGTTCCTTTCACCGTTTGGTCTGCCGTGTAAACAGCCAGCATGGGGCTATATCTCGGCCTTGGATCTGAAAACCAACGAAGTGGTGTGGAAGAAACGCATTGGTACGCCGCAGGACAGCATGCCGTTCCCGATGCCCATTCCGGTGCCGTTCAATATGGGTATGCCGATGCTTGGCGGGCCAATCTCCACAGCGGGTAACGTGCTGTTTATCGCCGCTACGGCAGATAACTACCTGCGCGCTTACAACATGAGCAACGGTGAAAAACTGTGGCAGGGCCGTTTACCGGCGGGTGGTCAGGCAACACCGATGACCTATGAAGTGAATGGCAAGCAGTATGTGGTGATCTCCGCAGGCGGTCACGGTTCATTTGGTACGAAGATGGGCGACTATATTGTGGCTTATGCGTTGCCGGATGATGTGAATTAAGATTGACTCATATTGCTGACAAAGTGCGCTTTGTTCATGCCGGATGCGGCGAAAACGCCTTATCCGGCCTACTAAAACTCGCAAATTCAATAAATTGCAGAGTTCACGTAGGCCTGATAAGCGTAGCGCATCAGGCAGTTTTGCGTTTGTCAGCAGAATAATGCCCGGAGAGATCCGGGCATATTTCCGAATACGGTCTTTTTATACCGTAAACCCTAACATCATCCCCGTATCTTCATGCTCCAGCAGATGGCAGTGCGCCATATATGCATGTTCTTTCGGTGCGTCGTGATTAAACTTCACCAGGACTTCGCTGATATTACCTTCTACCTTAACAGTATCTTTCCAGCCTGCGCGATGCGTCGCTGGCGGTTTGCCATTTTCCGACAAGATACGGAACTGCGTACCGTGGATATGGAACGGATGCAGCATCATGTCGCCCACGCCAGAGATAACCCAACGCTCGTACTGCCCTTTCGCCGCCGCAAACATCGGCTTATTCATATCAAACGCCTGACCGTTGATTTTATTGGCATGGTGGAAATCGAACTTCCCGCCGTGGTTCATATGATTCATATTGCCGTGCCCCATATGGCCCATCATCTGGCTGTGGTCCATCCCGGCCATCGCCTGATCGCCATATTTCTCCATCAGCATCTGCATACCCATCATATCGAGCATCGGGTCCATAGAGAGTTGCAGCTTACGTACCGTCAGCCCTTCCAGCGAAGGTAATGCTGGCAGGCTACTTAACGCGTCAGGTAAGGCACCTGAAGCACTAATGGAAATCGGCTGGATCCGCATTACCGGATGCGGCTTGTCAAACGGTGCAATTGCCATTCCCATCTGGCTGACCGGTAGCGTCACCAGATCAAAGGGTTTGTTGTCGTTAACCTCCACCAGCACTTCGAAACGCTCGCCCATCAGCACCGGCAGCTCGCTCACCTTCACTGGTTCAGGTAGCAGACCACCGTCGCTGGCAATCACATAAAGCGGGCGATTGTCACTGGTAGCGAAATTGAGCGAGCGGGCGTTACAGCCATTGAGCAAACGCAGGCGCAGCCAGCCGCGCGGGGCGGCGTGTTGCGGGTAGATAGCACCATTGGTCAGCAGCGTATCGCCAAACCAACCCACGGCAGCGGTCATCACATCCAGTTGATAACCAATCTGCCCGTCAGCGTTAAATTTTTTATCCTGCACGATCACCGGGACATCATCGATACCCCACTGTTTTGGCAGCATTAATTTTAGAATCTCGTCATCTTCAATCACTACCAGCCCCGCCAGCCCCATCGCCACCTGTCGCCCGGTTTTGCCATGTTGATGCGGATGGAACCAGCAGGTAGCGGCAGGTTGATCAACGTTCAACGTCACCGTACGCTTGCCACCTGGCGGAATAATTCCCTGCGGGCCGCCGTCGACCTCACCCGGTACTTCCAGCCCGTGCCAGTGCAACGTCGTTTCTTCCGTCAGTTGGTTATAGATATCAACCGTTACCGCTTTGCCGCGCTGTAATTTCACCGCCGGCCCCAGCAGATTGCCGTTATAGCCCCAGGTAGTTGCCGTTTTCCCGCCAAAGGTGGACTGGCCTGTGCCAACAGTTAACTGAATACGATTGCGGGCATCAGTCGTGAGCAAATCAGGGATCGGTAACGTTGGACGCTCCGCCGCAAATACTGCGCGGCTCCACAGCGGCAAGGCTGAAGCAACGCCCAGCGCAATGGAATATTTCAAGAAATCACGACGTTGCATAGTTATTTCCTTATTCTTAAGCAGGCGAAACAAAATCAAACGTTGAGCATAGTCCTTCCCCTTACGGGAAGGTCAAGCCGCAGACACAATTTAATCAACAATAATGGTCGTCGCCTCGCTCGCAGTGTGCTAACGTTTATCTTCTTTAAGCCCCTGGTAGAAGCAATGAAGACGTTTTTCAGAACAGTGTTATTCGGCAGCTTGATGGCCGTCTGCGCAAACAGTTACGCGCTCAGCGAGTCTGAAGCCGAAGATATGGCCGATTTAACGGCAGTTTTTGTCTTTCTGAAGAACGATTGTGGTTACCAGAACTTACCAAACGGGCAGATTCGTCGCGCACTGGTCTTTTTCGCCCAGCAAAACCAGTGGGATCTCAGCAACTACGATACCTTCGACATGAAAGCCCTCGGTGAAGACAGCTACCGCGATCTCAGCGGCATCGGCATTCCCGTCGCTAAAAAATGCAAAGCCCTGGCTCGCGATTCCTTAAGCCTGCTTGCCTACGTCAAATAATCCCTGATACCTTTTTGTAGAAATATTGACCGTGCATCCGCGGTCAATGTTAGCTATTATGTTGCGCCCTTTTTTTACGGGTGTTAACAAAGGAGGTATCAACCCATGGCCGAAAAAAAACAGTGGCATGAAACGCTACACGACCAGTTTGGGCAGTACTTTGCTGTAGATAACGTTCTGTATCATGAAAAGACCGATCACCAGGATCTGATCATTTTTGAGAACGCCGCATTTGGTCGCGTAATGGCGCTGGATGGCGTAGTACAAACCACCGAGCGCGACGAGTTTATCTATCATGAGATGATGACCCACGTTCCGCTATTAGCCCACGGTCACGCGAAACATGTGCTGATTATCGGCGGCGGCGACGGTGCCATGCTGCGTGAAGTGACCCGACATAAAAACGTTGAGTCAATCACGATGGTGGAAATCGATGCGGGTGTCGTGTCGTTCTGCCGTCAGTATCTGCCCAACCATAACGCCGGTAGCTACGACGATCCGCGCTTTAAACTGGTGATCGACGATGGCGTCAATTTCGTTAATCAAACCAGCCAGACCTTTGATGTCATTATCTCCGACTGCACCGATCCTATCGGTCCCGGCGAAAGTCTCTTCACCTCAGCATTTTATGAAGGCTGCAAACGTTGCCTGAATCCTGGCGGTATTTTTGTCGCACAGAACGGCGTCTGCTTTTTACAGCAGGAAGAGGCCATTGACAGCTATCGTAAACTCAGCCATTACTTCAGCGATGTTGGCTTTTATCAGGCGGCAATCCCGACCTATTACGGCGGCATCATGACCTTTGCATGGGCGACAGATAACGACGCCTTACGCCATCTCTCAAGCGAAATTATTCAGGCGCGTTTTCTCGCCTCTGGCCTGAAATGCCGTTATTACAATCCGGCAGTCCATACGGCAGCTTTTGCCTTACCTCAGTATCTGCAAGACGCACTGGCCTCACAGCCGTCCTAAGGAGAAGATAAGAAATTGAAAAAACTGAAACTGCATGGCTTTAATAATCTGACCAAAAGTCTGAGTTTTTGTATTTACGATATCTGCTATGCCAAAACTGCCGAAGAGCGCGACGGTTATATCGCTTATATCGATGAACTCTATAATGCCAACCGCCTGACCGAAATTCTGTCAGAAACCTGTTCCATTATCGGAGCCAATATTCTTAACATCGCCCGCCAGGATTACGAACCACAGGGTGCCAGCGTCACTATTCTGGTGAGTGAAGAACCGGTCGACCCGAAACTTATCGACAAAACAGAACACCCTGGACCACTGCCAGAAACGGTCGTTGCCCATCTCGATAAAAGTCATATTTGCGTACATACCTATCCGGAAAGCCATCCTGAAGGCGGTTTATGTACCTTCCGCGCTGATATTGAAGTCTCGACCTGCGGCGTGATTTCTCCGTTGAAGGCACTGAATTACCTGATCCACCAGCTTGAATCCGATATCGTGACCATTGATTATCGCGTGCGCGGTTTTACCCGCGACATTAACGGTATGAAGCACTTTATCGACCATGAGATTAATTCGATTCAGAACTTTATGTCCGAGGATATGAAGGCGCTGTATGACATGGTGGATGTGAACGTCTATCAGGAAAATATCTTCCATACAAAAATGTTGCTTAAAGAGTTCGATCTTAAGCACTACATGTTCCACACTAAACCGGAAGATTTAACCGACAGCGAGCGCCAGGAAATTACCGCTGCGCTGTGGAAAGAAATGCGCGAGATTTATTACGGGCGCAATATGCCAGCTGTTTAACGGCTCTGGCGGAGCTCGCAGGCTCCGCCAGATTTATCTACTTCTGCTGCACAAAATCGCGATAAGCCGCCACTACCTGCAAGAAGTCCTCAACGCCGCACAGCGACAGGCTTTCCTCGTCGTAGTAGTTCATCCCCTCTTCCATTTCATCGCCAGCGAATTCCAGTTGATTGGCGCGAACCATCACCTCTTCACCGTCCATCCACAGGGTGTATTCATGCCCTGCCCGCTGCCAGGAACGTTCGCTGCCTTTGAGCGTGCGCGCTGCGTCTTCCACTTCGTCAAGCAAGGCCAGGTTTTCTTTCACTTCTTCATTAAACCAGTGCCCGATGACTTCATGCCCCATGGACATGCGCACCTTTACCACTCCGGTTACATCACGCAGAAATTCGTAATCCATAGTGTGTTCCTCTGCTCCCGGCAATGCGCCGAAATCGCATTGCGCCATTGATTTAATTATCGCAGCCTTATCGGAGAAAAACAGCGGAACGGCGATGGTTTAGAAATAAAAAATGCCCGGGAATCTCATTCACCGGGCATTGTCTCGTTTATGCGCAGCGGGTGCGCTTACTTATTAAACCGCAGTCTGGAAAATCACCCCATCCGCTTTTTCGGTGTACTGAGAAAGCTGGTTGAAGTTCAGATAACGATAAGTATCAACGGCTGTTTTATCTACCTGCGCCACGTAGGTCTGGTACTCTTCCGGCGTCGGCAGTTTGCCAATCAGCGCCGCAACAGCAGCCAGTTCCGCAGAAGCCAGGAAGACGTTCGCGCCAGTCCCCAGACGGTTCGGGAAGTTACGGGTAGAGGTGGAAACCACCGTCGCACCGTCCGCTACACGCGCCTGGTTACCCATACACAGGGAACAGCCAGGGATCTCGATACGTGCACCACTCTTACCGAAGACGCTGTAGTAGCCTTCTTCGGTCAACTGCGCGGCGTCCATACGCGTTGGCGGTGCCACCCACAGGCGGGTCGGCAACTGACCTTTGTGCGCATCCAGCAGTTTACCGGCGGCACGGAAGTGACCGATGTTGGTCATGCAAGAACCGATAAACACTTCGTCGATCTTCTCGCCCTGTACCGCAGACAGCGGACGTGCGTCGTCCGGGTCGTTCGGTGCACAGAGGATTGGCTCTTTGATATCAGCCAGATCGATATCGATTACTGCTGCGTATTCTGCATCAGCATCGGCTTCCAGCAGCTCAGGATTCGCCAACCATTTTTCCATACCCTGAATACGGCGTTCCAGGGTACGACGATCGCCATAACCTTCCGCGATCATCCACTTCAGCAGGACGATGTTAGAGTTCAGGTATTCAATGATCGGCTCTTTGTTCAGCTTGATGGTACAACCGGCAGCAGAACGCTCGGCGGACGCATCGGTCAGCTCAAAGGCCTGCTCAACTTTCAGATCCGGCAGACCTTCGATTTCCAGAATGCGACCAGAGAAGATGTTTTTCTTGCCTTTCTTCTCAACGGTCAGCAGACCTTGTTTGATCGCATACAGCGGAATGGCGTGTACCAGATCGCGCAGGGTGATGCCTGGCTGCATTTTGCCTTTGAAGCGAACCAGAACGGATTCCGGCATATCCAGCGGCATTACGCCTGTTGCAGCTGCAAATGCCACCAGACCAGAGCCCGCCGGGAAAGAGATACCGATCGGGAAACGGGTATGGGAGTCACCGCCAGTACCGACGGTATCCGGCAGCAGCATACGGTTCAGCCAGGAGTGAATTACGCCGTCACCCGGACGCAGCGACACACCGCCACGGTTCATAATGAAGTCCGGCAGCGTGTGGTGCGTATTCACGTCAACTGGTTTCGGATACGCCGCGGTGTGGCAGAAAGACTGCATCACCAGGTCAGCCGAGAAGCCCAGGCACGCCAGGTCTTTCAGTTCATCACGGGTCATTGGACCGGTGGTGTCCTGAGAACCGACTGAGGTCATTTTCGGTTCGCAGTACGCGCCCGGACGAATGCCTTTCACGCCGCAGGCACGACCGACCATTTTCTGCGCCAGCGAGAAGCCGCGATCGCTCTCAGCGACATCTTTCGCCTGACGGAACACATCGCTGTGTGGCAGGCCGAGTGCTTCACGCGCTTTGGTGGTCAGGCCACGCCCGATAATCAGCGGAATACGGCCGCCAGCACGCACTTCATCAATCAGCACGTCGGTTTTCAGTTCGAAGGTCGCCAGCAGTTCGCCGGTTTCGTGGTTACGCACTTCACCTTTGTACGGGTAAACGTCAATCACGTCGCCCATGTTCAGGTTAGAGACGTCGACTTCGATTGGCAGTGCGCCGGCGTCTTCCATTGTGTTAAAGAAGATTGGCGCAATTTTACCGCCGAGACACAAACCACCGCCGCGTTTGTTCGGTACATGAGGAATATCTTCACCCATAAACCACAGCACGGAGTTAGTCGCAGATTTACGCGAGGAACCGGTACCCACAACGTCACCCACATAGGCCAGCGGGAAACCTTTCTGTTGCAGAGCTTCGATTTGCTTGATCGGACCAACAACACCCGGCTGGTCTGGCTCGATGCCTTCACGCGCGTTTTTCAGCATCGCCAACGCGTGCAGTGGGATATCCGGGCGTGACCACGCATCCGGTGCCGGAGAAAGGTCATCGGTGTTGGTTTCGCCAGTTACTTTGAAGACGGTAACGGTCAGTTTTTCAGCCAGCGCCGGGCGATTCAGGAACCATTCGGCATCTGCCCAGGACTGCATTACCTGCTTCGCATATTCGTTGCCTGCTTTCGCTTTCTCTTCTACGTCATAGAAGTTATCGAACATCAACAGCGTGTGGGACAGTGCTTTGGCAGCAATCGGTGCCAGTTTGGCATCATCCAGCGCGTCGATCAGCGGATGAATATTATAACCACCCTGCATGGTGCCCAGCAGTTCGATGGCTTTTTCCGGAGTCAGCAGTGGGGATTTAGCTTCGCCTTTGGCGACAGCAGCCAGGAAGCCTGCTTTGACATAGGCGGCTTCATCGACGCCAGGGGGAACACGGTTGGTTAACAGATCTAACAGGAATTCTTCTTCGCCCGCGGGCGGGTTTTTCAGCAGCTCTACAAGTGCGGCCATTTGGTTTGCATCCAGGGGTTTGGGCGCAATCCCCTCAGCGGCACGCTCAGCTACGTGCTTACGGTATTCTTCTAGCACGACGGTTCTCCTCGCTCTCATTGTCATAGTGCGGCAGGCGATTCTCTTCACGCTCCTGTGAGACAGCAGTTTGTAGGGTAAATGCCCAGTACCGCAACGGGCAGAATAGCAGGATTTTGACGATGTGTTAATCTGTTTACAAAAAAGCAACATAAAAAAGTGGCTGAATCGTTAAGGATAGTCTAGAGATTGTTTCCCTCCGTAAAAACCTCGTTAATTCGCATGGTGATAATCACCTTTCTCAACAAAACCCAAGATTAGTCAAAATTTAAACTACCGCCTCTTTATACTCGGATTCACAGCACCTGCGGGTGGCAGTTCGCCGACCATTGCGATTTCCTTGAGATCCGAATTATGAAAATTTCTTTGCCGTTTAAACCCCATGTGCTGGCGCTAATTTGCAGTGCCGGGCTTTGTGCCGCCTCTGCCGGGCTATATATAAAAAGCCGCACAGTGGAAGCGCCTGTGGAAGCGCAATCGACACAACTGGCTGCGCCTGACATCACCGCAGTTACGCTTCCTGCAACGGTTTCCGCACCGCCCGTAACGCCCGCCGTCGTTAAAACCGCATTCAGCACTGCGCAAATAGATCAATGGGTTGCACCTGTCGCGCTGTACCCCGACTCTTTGCTTTCACAAGTGTTAATGGCATCAACCTATCCGGCAAACGTTGCGCAAGCAGTGCAATGGTCGCACGATAATCCACTTAAACAAGGCGATGCTGCTATTCAGGCGGTATCTGACCAGCCGTGGGACGCCAGCGTCAAATCACTGGTAGCCTTTCCACAGTTGATGGCGTTGATGGGCGAAAACCCGCAATGGGTGCAAAACCTGGGCGATGCTTTTCTGGCGCAGCCGCAGGACGTGATGGACTCGGTACAGCGGTTGCGGCAACTGGCGCAACAAACCGGCTCGCTGAAGTCATCAACCGAACAGAAAGTTATTACCACAACGAAGAAAGCTATACCGGTAAAACAGACAGTCACGGCTCCCGTCATACCATCCAATACCGTTACAACTGCCAACCCTGTCATTACAGAGCCTGCAACAACCGTCATTTCCATTGAGCCCGCCAATCCTGATGTGGTCTATATTCCCAACTACAACCCAACCGTGGTTTACGGGAACTGGGCCAATACTGCGTATCCGCCGGTTTATCTGCCACCACCAGCCGGAGAACCGTTTGTTGACAGCTTTGTGCGCGGATTCGGCTATAGCATGGGCGTTGCTACCACGTACGCACTATTCAGCAGCATCGACTGGGACGATGACGATCATGACCATCATCATGACGATGATGATTATCACCACCACGATGGCGGTCATCGTGACGGTAATGGCTGGCAACACAACGGCGACAACATCAATATCGACGTCAACAATTTCAACCGTATCACCGGTGAGCATCTTACTGATAAGAACATGACATGGCGGCACAATCCAAACTACCGTAATGGTGTGCCCTATCATGATCAGGATATGGCAAAGCGGTTTCACCAAACCGATGTCAACGGCGGCATGAGCGCCACGCAGTTACCTGCTCCAACACGCGACAGCCAGCGTCAGGCGGCAGCAAGTCAGTTTCAGCAACGAACACACGCCACACCCGTCATTACGCGAGATACCCAACGTCAGGCAGCGGCACAGCGGTTTAATGAAGCTGAACACTATGGGAGCTATGACGACTTCCGCGACTTCAGCCGTCGCCAACCACTGACCCAGCAACAAAAGGACGCCGCTCATCAGCGTTATCAGTCGGCCTCTCCTGAGCAGCGCCAGGCAGTCCGCGAGAGAATGCAGACTAACCCGCAGAACCAGCAGAGAAAAGAAGCGGCACGTGAGCGTATTCAGTCAGCCTCGCCTGAGCAGCGCCAGGCGGTTCGCGAGAAAATGCAGACTAACCCACAGAACCAGCAGCGAAGAGAGGCAGCGCGTGAGCGTATTCAGTCTGCCTCGCCTGAGCAGCGCCAGGTGTTTAAGGAAAAAGTACAGCAGCGCCCACAGAACCAACAGCAACGTGATAACGCCCGCCAGCGTATACAATCGGCATCACCTGAACAACGTCAGGTTTTTCGGGAGAAAGTTCAGGAGAGTCGCCCACAACGTCTAAACGACAGTAACCGTACTGCCAGGCTGAATAACGAGCAACGGTCAGCAGTACGCGAACGGCTGTCTGAGCGTGGAGCAAGAAGACTGGAAAGGTAAATTGCAGACGTAAAAAAGCGGCGTGGTTAGCCGCTTTTTTAATTGCCGGATGTTCCGGCAAACGAAAAATTACTTCTTCTTCGCTTTCGGGTTCGGCAGGTCGGTGATGCTACCTTCGAACACTTCTGCCGCCAGGCCCACAGACTCGTGCAGAGTCGGGTGCGCGTGGATGGTCAGTGCGATGTCTTCAGCATCACAACCCATTTCGATTGCCAGACCGATTTCACCCAGCAGCTCGCCGCCGTTAGTACCGACAATCGCACCACCGATCACACGGTGAGATTCTTTGTCGAAAATCAGCTTGGTCATACCGTCTGCGCAGTCAGAAGCGATAGCACGACCAGAAGCAGCCCACGGGAAGGTGGCGGTTTCGTAGCTGATGCCTTTCTCTTTCGCTTCTTTCTCAGTCAGACCCACCCATGCAACTTCTGGTTCGGTATAGGCGATAGACGGGATAACTTTCGGATCGAAGTAGTGTTTCTTACCAGCAATAACTTCAGCGGCAACGTGAC
>NZ_PTRX01000149.1:0-204 GCF_002966045.1 Escherichia sp. MOD1-EC5189
GTGGTGGGTGATGACGGGATCGAACCGCCGACCCCCTCCTTGTAAGGGAGGTGCTCTCCCAGCTGAGCTAATCACCCGATACTGCGCTGGATACTACAAACTACTTCCACCGAACCCACTGCATTAGTGGTGGGTCGTGCAGGATTCGAACCTGCGACCAATTGATTAAAAGTCAACTGCTCTACCAACTGAGCTAACGACCCG
>NZ_PTRX01000150.1:0-202 GCF_002966045.1 Escherichia sp. MOD1-EC5189
GACACCGCCCTTTCACGGCGGTAACAGGGGTTCGAATCCCCTAGGGGACGCCACTTGCTGGTTTGTGAGTGAAAGTCGCCGACCTTGATATCGTTAAAGATGACTTACGAGTCATGTTTAAGATATTTGCTCTTTAAAAATCTGGATCAAGCTGAAAATTGAAACACTGAACAACGAGAGTTGTTCGTGAGTCTCTCAAATT
>NZ_PTRX01000023.1:0-83108 GCF_002966045.1 Escherichia sp. MOD1-EC5189
CGTGTCAGTGGTGGCGCATTATAGGGAGTTATTCCGGCCTGACAAGAGGAAATTTAAAATAATTTTCCGACCGCGCAACATTCAACCAAATCAGCCTGAAACTGCCAGTTTTTCGAGCGTTTTGAAGCCGTAACGCTGTAAAACGGGTAATAACTGTTCAGCTTCTGGCGTCATAGCCATGCAAAAGGCAATATTCGCATCGGCGGATTTTGCATCCGGGGCTTCATGTTCTAACAACCATGCCGTTCGGCGAGCAATCGCTGCGCCAGAATCCACCAGCCGTGTTCCCTCTGGCAGCACCTGTAACAGTTCTTCTTGTAGTAGAGGGAAATGGGTACACCCCAGTACAACAGTATCTGGCGGCTCTTTCATTCTTAACCACGGACGCAAGATACGTTTTAGCGCATCCAGAGAAACATCTTCGCCATGCAGCTTCGCTTCAGCCAACTCAACCATCTCTGCCGAGCCCAGCATTTCTATCTGGCATTCATTAGCGAAACGCGCGATCAGCTCATGAGTATAAGAACGTTTAACTGTTCCGCGGGTTGCCAGTAATCCGACAATGCCATTAGCTGTCAGACGTGCCGCTGGCTTAATTGCCGGAACGACACCGACAACCGGGAACGCAAACTTCTCGCGTAATGCAGGAAGTGAGACGGTACTGGCGGTGTTGCAAGCAACAACAGCCAGCGCAAGGGGATAACGCTCTTGCACCGCAGTGACAATTTCCACCACTCGCTCAACAATAAACTCTTCGCTTTTTTCGCCATAAGGGAAAGCGACGTTATCGAAAGCATAAATGTAATGGAGATCCGGCAAGAGATGCCGGATCTCGTCATAGACCGACAACCCACCGACGCCGGAGTCAAACACCAGCACGGTGGGACGTGGTTCAGAAGGTGTAGCTGCCAGACAAGGTGTATTCCCGTCCTGCAGTTTGGTAGCCATAGACTGTCTCATAATCTTTGTCGAACAGGTTGGCTATTTTACCACGAACTGTCAGGTGAGAGGTGACCGGATACGCAACCGCAAGATCCCACAAGCTCACACCGCCCATTTTGACTGACTTATAGGGCCAGGATGAGTAATCCGAATCGTATCGCGATCCCAGATATTGATAAGTTACACCCCAGTCAAAATCGAACACTTGCCAGTCGAGCTGATACTTTACTTGCTGTTTAGGACGACGTTCTAACGGTTTGTCAGTTAAGGCATTTCTGGCATCCGTATAATCGTAGCTAACGGTATGCGCCAGTGGTCCAGTATCAAAGTTTGCTGTAGCCTCAATTCCCTTAATGCGTACTTTTCCGTCGTTGTAATAACGAAGGGTATGTGGATCATAGTTAATCATTTCACTGATATCATTACGATATCCTGAAATACGCCAATTTACGCCTGCTGTTAAACCTTCAAATGCCCCTTCCCACTGTTTGCTTTTTTCCGGGTCCAGATTCGGATTACCATACATGCCATATAACTGCCCCAAATTTGGCGCTTTGAAAGCAGTTCCATAGGAAGCGATAAAGCTATAACCCTCAATAAACTCCCATCCCACACTGGATTGCCATGTTGTGTGGCGATCAAATTGCGAGTTGTCGTCATTACGCACCGCGCCTTCTAACGTAAAATCGCCAACTTTTTGTAATCCAGTCAGATAAATCCCCGTGTTACGCTGATCGTAACCTTTTGGCAAATATCCAGTTCCAGGAGTAGTGGATTGTTTTTGCCAGTCGATACCAGCTCCAACATCACCGTGACCGACTGTGACGCTATTTGTCCACTGGAGATTGTATTGTTTCATCTCATCCAGGTTAGCTGATGCGTCATAGCGTCCATAATGTGGATCGTAGTTGTAATCTTTACTATGGCTATAACTGGAAACAAGTTGAGATTGCAGTGTTTCGCCAGCGTAGCGAAGACCCGCATCCCAGCTTTGACTATAAAGTTTTCGTGTATCAATCAGCGGAGAACCGGGAGAGTACCAGGCGTCATATTTAGTTCGGTTATCATAGCCGTAGCCACGAACAAATCCGCTCCACGTATCAGAGAAGTTATGTTCAAGTTTGCCGTAGAGTGTTTTACTTAAAAAACCGTCTCTGTCTGACTGTGGCTGCATCCCAGTGTTGCCATAGGCAACGACATCAAATCCCCTGGTATAGGCATAATCACCAAGAAGTGTTACTCGAGTATTTTCGCCAATTTGTTGCTGAGTGGAAATATCGTAATTTTGATAACTATTACTTCCCCATCCTGCTGAAATTTCAGTACCAGTATTCTCACGGGAGGTAATAATATTTATCACACCGCCAATGGCATCTGAGCCATAAATCGCTGAACGTGGCCCACGGATATATTCGATACGCTGCACCAACGCGATCGGAAACTGACTCAGGTCAGCCGCTCCACTGACACCTGCTAAATTCAGACGTACACCATCAATTAAAACCAGAGCATGGTTAGAGTTCGTTCCACGAAGGAAAATAGTTGAGAGCTGACCTTCTCCTCCATTTTGTGCAATTGCCACACCAGGCAAACGGCGGAGAACATCATTTACAGAGGAAACTTGCCATCGATCAATATCCTCACGTGTCACGACAGTGACAGGAGCGAGCACGGCACTTAATGGTTCCTGAAAACGGTTAGCCGTAACGACGAGAGTATCCGGGCTGGTATCCTGTGCCCAAGCAGAAAATGCCGTGACGGAACACGCCGTCAGCAGCGAAGCTTTTTTAATCATTGTAAAGCATCCACAATAGAAGAAGGATGCCGCAGGCTTCATCAATATTACGCGATGATGAGAACCAGATGCGACGTTAGCCGGCAGGTCTTCGGGCTTGGAGGGGTATATAAAATACTAAGAGATGATGACTTCCCACCGGATGGCAGTGTCCGCATAACGCAATCATCGCACCTTTCCTTACCGCTGCGCGTCAGCTCCAGATTTGCACTGGATTCCCTATTAACTCACAGGACCGGCGAGTGGATGCTACAGGTTGTAACAAGTTGCTGTCCAGACGTAGCTCACAAATAGGAATACATCAAGATCTGGACATCTGATGAGCAATCCCTACAATCGCCGCGTACATTTCATTTTCAGGATACATCATGACCCCCGAACACCTTCCAACAGAACAGTATGAAGCGCAGTTAGCCGAAAAAGTGGTACGTTTGCAAAGTATGATGGCGCCGTTTTCTGACCTGGTTCCGGAAGTGTTTCGCTCGCCGGTCAGTCATTACCGGATGCGTGCGGAGTTCCGCATCTGGCACGATGGCGATGACCTGTACCACATCATTTTCGATCAACAAACCAAAAGCCGCATCCGTGTAGATAGCTTCCCCGCTGCCAGTGAACTCATCAACCAGTTGATGACGGCGATGATTGCGGGTGTGCGTAATAATCCCGTTCTGCGCCACAAGTTGTTCCAGATTGATTACCTCACTACGTTGAGTAATCAGGCGGTGGTTTCCCTGCTGTACCATAAAAAGCTGGATGATGAGTGGCGTCAGGAAGCGGAAGCCCTGCGCGATGCACTGCGAGTGCAGAATCTGAATGTGCATCTGATTGGTCGGGCAACGAAAACCAAAATCGCGCTGGACCAGGATTACATCGACGAACGTCTGCCGGTCGCAGGGAGAGAAATGATCTACCGTCAGGTGGAGAACAGTTTCACCCAGCCGAACGCGGCGATGAATATTCAGATGCTGGAATGGGCGCTGGACGTCACCAAAGGCTCAAAAGGCGATTTACTGGAGCTGTACTGCGGCAACGGTAACTTCTCATTAGCCCTGGCGCGCAATTTTGATCGGGTATTAGCCACCGAAATCGCCAAGCCTTCGGTCGCTGCCGCGCAATACAACATTGCCGCTAACCATATTGATAACGTCCAAATTATTCGTATGGCGGCAGAAGAATTTACTCAGGCGATGAATGGTGTGCGCGAATTTAATCGCCTGCAAGGGATCGACTTAAAGAGTTATCAGTGCGAAACCATTTTTGTCGACCCACCGCGCAGCGGTCTGGACAGTGAAACCGAGAAAATGGTGCAGGCGTATCCACGTATTCTGTATATCTCCTGCAATCCGGAAACGTTATGCAAGAATCTGGAAACATTAAGCCAGACGCACAAGGTTGAACGTCTGGCTCTGTTTGATCAGTTCCCCTACACGCACCATATGGAGTGCGGCGTACTACTGACCGCGAAGTAAAATCTATGCCGGATGCGCCAGCATCCGGCATGATACCGATTACTCAGCAACTTCCTGCTTACGGTTACGCATCTTCGCGCCAATCCAGAACACCATAATGACGGACAGTACTGCCGGGAAGAAGTTAGAGCCGATATCCGGATATTCCGCACGAACTACCGTGCTGTACAGCAGTACGCCGAGAATAAAACAAGCAGCAGCCAGACCCGGCAAGCCTACCGGCATAGTGCGATTAAGATAACGTTGATGCAGGCAGTAAACTGTCAGCACCAGGGAAATAATCGGGAATACAGAAAATGGCACAATGGAGCTAAACAGCGCTGCGAAAGTACCATTAATCGATAAGCCAGCCACCAGCGCCAGCAGCAGCGTACCTCTATCTTGATTTGCTTGTTTCATTACTCGTCCTTCACATTTCCCGGAATAATTGCGGTTTTCTCTTGTTCACGGCGATACCAGTAATAAGCCCCTTTCGAAATCATTCGCAGTTGCAGTACCAGTCGCTCTTCTAATTGCCGACGTTGTTCGACGCCGACGTCCAACGCCTCGGCACCCGCACTGAAGACAATCGTCACCATGGCTTCGGCTTGCGCTTCAGTAAACGCACGCGGCATATGGTTTTCGAGTTCCAGATAGTCCGCAAGTTCCGCAATGAAGTGCTGAATTTCACGCGCAACGGCGGCACGAAACGCAGCGGAGGTGCCGGAGCGTTCCCGCAATAATAACCGGAAGGCGTTAGGATTATTACCGATGAACTCCATAAATGTGGAGACCGAGGTGCGGATCACACTCCCACCTTTGGCGATACGCTGACGCGCCTGGCGCATGAGTTGGCGCAGCATTAAACCGCTCTCATCAACCATGGTCAGACCGAGTTCGTCTACGTCGCGAAAATGCCGGTAAAAAGAGGTGGGAGCAATGCCCGCTTCACGCGCCACTTCACGCAAACTCAGGCTGGCGAAGCTGCGTTCAGCACTTAATTGGCTAAATGCGGCTTCCACCAGCGAACGGCGGGTTTTTTCTTTTTGTTGCGCTCTTACGCCCATCACGATGTCTGAATCCTTGCCAAAAGTACTGCAGGCACTATACCAGAGAATGAACATACTGGATTGCTCCAGTGTTGTGAATGAACGGTAACGCAATAAAACATATTTACTGCAATTCTTTGGCCGGTTCTTTTACGAACAACGGAAACCTGCCACTTAAACGGTGAGTACTGGCGATAAAAATCCAATAAAACGTTCAAGGCAAAAGTAAGAAACAGACAAAGCAAAGGCCGCTCACGATATAGCCAGATAAATGACGGGGATCAATTGGCTTACCCGCGATAAAATGTTACCATTCTGTTGCTTTTATGTATAAGAACAGGTAAGCCCTACCATGCCACATTCCTACGATTACGATGCCATAGTAATAGGTTCCGGCCCCGGCGGCGAAGGCGCTGCAATGGGCCTGGTTAAGCAAGGTGCGCGCGTCGCAGTTATCGAGCGTTATCAAAATGTTGGCGGCGGTTGCACCCACTGGGGCACCATCCCGTCGAAAGCTCTCCGTCACGCCGTCAGCCGCATTATAGAATTCAATCAAAACCCACTTTACAGCGACCATTCCCGACTGCTCCGCTCTTCTTTTGCCGATATCCTTAACCATGCCGATAACGTGATTAATCAACAAACGCGCATGCGTCAGGGATTTTACGAACGTAATCACTGTGAAATATTGCAGGGGAACGCTCGCTTTGTTGACGAGCATACGTTGGCGCTGGATTGCCCGGACGGCAGCGTCGAAACACTAACCGCTGAAAAATTTGTTATTGCCTGTGGTTCTCGCCCTTATCATCCGACAGATGTTGATTTCACCCATCCACGCATTTACGACAGCGACTCAATTCTTAGCATGCACCACGAACCGCGCCATGTACTTATTTACGGTGCTGGAGTGATCGGCTGTGAATATGCGTCGATCTTCCGCGGTATGGATGTAAAAGTGGATCTGATCAATACCCGCGATCGCCTGCTGGCATTTCTCGATCAAGAGATGTCAGATTCTCTCTCCTATCACTTCTGGAACAGTGGCGTAGTGATTCGTCACAACGAAGAGTACGAAAAGATCGAAGGCTGTGACGACGGTGTGATTATGCATCTGAAGTCGGGCAAAAAGCTGAAAGCCGACTGTCTTCTCTATGCCAACGGTCGTACCGGTAATACCGATTCGCTGGCGTTACAGAACATTGGGCTGGAAACTGACAGTCGTGGACAGCTGAAGGTCAACAGCATGTATCAGACCGCACAGCCACACGTTTACGCGGTGGGCGACGTGATTGGTTATCCGAGCCTGGCGTCGGCGGCCTATGACCAGGGGCGCATTGCCGCGCAGGCGCTGGTGAAAGGCGAAGCCACCGCACATCTGATTGAAGATATCCCTACCGGTATTTACACCATCCCGGAAATCAGCTCTGTGGGCAAAACCGAACAGCAGCTGACCGCGATGAAAGTGCCATATGAAGTGGGCCGCGCCCAGTTTAAACATCTGGCACGCGCACAAATCGTCGGCATGAACGTGGGTACGCTGAAAATTTTGTTCCATCGGGAAACAAAAGAGATTCTGGGCATTCACTGCTTTGGCGAACGCGCTGCCGAAATTATTCATATCGGTCAGGCGATTATGGAACAGAAAGGTGGCGGCAACACTATTGAGTACTTCGTCAACACCACCTTTAACTACCCGACGATGGCGGAAGCCTATCGGGTAGCCGCGTTAAACGGTTTAAACCGCCTGTTTTAACACTTTATCGAAATGGCCATCCATTCTTGCGCGGATGGCCTCTGCCAGCTGCTCATAGCGGCTGCGCAGCGGTGAGCCCGGACGATAAACCAGGCCAATAGTGCGGCGTGGTTCCGGCTTAATACACGGCAAATAAACAACCCCATCGCGTTTGCGCTCCGGCGGCACAGCCAGTGCAGGCAGTAAAGTGATCCCGCTACCTGCCGCCACCATGTTGCGCAGAGTTTCCAGGCTAGTCGCGCGGAAGTGTGTATCTTCATCCGCCCCGGCTTCAAAGCAGAACCCCATTGCCTGATCGCGCAAACAGTGACCATCTTCCAGCATCAGCAGTTTTTCCCCTGCCAGATCGGCCATCGGTACGCATTCGCGGTTCGCCCACGGGTGATCTTCATAGATAGCCAGCAACATTGGCTCATCAAACAACGGCACTTCAATGAATGCTTCGCTCTCTTTCACCAGCGCGAGGATCACGCAATCGAGTTTGCCGCTGTCCAGTTGCGCCAGTAACTGGTGGGTCTGTGCTTCATGCAGATACATTTCCAGCTTTGGAAAGGTCTGGTGCAGCATCGGGATAATATGCGGTAACAGGTAAGGCCCAACCGTGGGAATCAAACCAATATGCAGCGGTCCGGACATCGTCTCACCCTGCTGGCTTGCCATCTCTTTAAGGACTTTCACCTCACGCAGCACGGTACGCGCCTGATCCACCAGCAGCATTCCCGCCTGGGTGAACAACACTTTACGGCTGGTCCGCTCCAGCAACATCACGCCCAGCTCATCTTCCAGCTTACGAATTTGCCCGCTAAGCGTCGGCTGGCTAACGTGGCAGGAATCTGCCGCACGCCGAAAATGGCGGTGTTCAGCCAATGCCACCAGGTACTCAAGATCACGAATATTCATTATCCATCCTCCATCGCCACGATAGTTCATGGCGATAGGTAGCATAGCAACGAACGATTATCCCTATCAAGCATTCTGACTGATAATTGTTCACAGAAACGGAGCGGCACCTCTTTTAACCCTTGAAGTCACTGCCCGTTTCGAGAGTTTCTCAACTCGAATAACTAAAGCCAACGTGAACTTTTGCGGATCTCCAGGATCCGCTTTTTTTTGCCATAAAAAAGCCCGGCGATAAGCCAGGCTCAAATTTGTACATATAATTGTTCTTACCCCAACCGCGCCTGCGCAAAAGCAATCGCCTGCGCCACCTGCTGCGGGGAGACGCCGCCTTTTGCTGCACGCTTGTCGAGGCACGATTGCAGCGACAGAATCGGATAGACATCTTCGCCAATCACCTCGCTGAATTGCTGCAACTCGACGAGCGGCAGATCTTCCAGCGGTTTGCCCTGACGAATGGCTTCCACCACCGCTTCACCAACAATATGGTGCGCCTCGCGGAACGGCACACCTTTCGCCACCAGGTAATCCGCCAGTTCAGTGGCGTTCGCATACCCCTGCTGCGCCGCTTCCTGGCAACGTGGGCGTTTCACCTGAATGCCGTCCAGCACCAGCGCCGCCATATGCAGGCAGTCCAGCCAGGTATCGAGCGCGTCGAACAGACCTTCTTTGTCTTCCTGCATATCTTTGTTATAGGCCAGCGGCAGACCTTTCAGCGTCATCATCATGCCAGATAACGCGCCCTGCACCCGACCGCATTTACCACGAATCAGCTCCAACGCATCCGGGTTTTTCTTCTGCGGCATTAATGATGAACCGGAAGTAACACGATCAGAAAGCTCCACAAAACCCGCTTCGCCGGTGTTAAAGAAAATCAGATCTTCGGCAAAACGCGACAAATGCACCATACCGATAGCGGCGGCAGAAAGCAGTTCCAGCACGTGGTCGCGGTCAGAAACGCTGTCGAGACTGTTACGGGTCGCCGAGGCAAAGCCCAGCCAGCCTGCTAACTGTTCACGGTCGATTTCATAGGCCGTTCCCGCCAGTGCGCCACAGCCTAACGGGCTGACATCCAGACGCTTAAGCGCATCCTGCAAACGGCTTTCATCACGCGCCAGCATCTCAACATAGGCCAGGCACCAGTGCGCAAACGTCACCGGCTGGGCGCGTTGCAGGTGAGTGTAACCAGGCATTACCGCGTCCTGATTATTCTGCGCGGTCTCGACCAGAGCGGATTGTAACTGTCGGTTAGCCGTCAGCAACTCGCTAACGGTATCCTTGCACCACAGTTTCAGGTCAGTCGCTACCTGATCATTACGGCTACGCCCGGTGTGCAGTTTTTTGCCTAACTGGCCCACTTTGTCGATCAGTTTGCCTTCTACCCAGCTATGGATATCTTCAGCGTCGCTTTCAAGAATTTGTTGTGGTCTGGCGCGAACATCTTCCAGCAGCACATTGAGCGCCTCTTCCAGTTGCACCTGTTCTTCTGCGGTTAACACGCCTACCGTTACCAGCGCTTTGGACCAGGCCACAGAGCCAACAATATCCTGCTCCGCCAGACGGTAATCAAAGCGCAGTGAGTCGTTGAATTGTTTAAACCGTTGATCTGCTGCCTGGGTAAAACGCCCGCCCCAAAGTGCCATAACTCTGTTTCCTTATTTTGAAATTCAATGCCAGAAAGCTACGTCTCCGGCCAACAAAACTTAAGCTAAAATCCGCGTACCCATCGGCATACCGTTAAACAGTGCCGGAAGCTGTTCCGCATGACGCCAGGAGGCAATATCTACCGGGCGACCCAGCGTGCGCGCAGCGTCCAGCGCCGCGTTCACTTTCACTATCATGCCGTCAGTAATAATGCCCTGCTCAATCAGTTGTTCTGCTTTCGCTGCGGTCATTTCGGCAATACGTTGCCCTTTGCCGTCGAGAATACCGCTGACATCAGAGAGCAAAATCAGATCCGCGCCCAGCGTTGCCGCCAGCGCCGTCGCCGCCTGGTCAGCATTGACGTTCATCAGTTGCCCTTCGTCCGTTACGCCAATGGAGCTGACCACTGGTAGATAACCGTTTTCCAGCAACGTGTTGATAAGCTTAGGCGAACCTGGCTGCGCCAGTCCAACATGGCCTAACTCTTCATCGAGCTGGGTCACTTTTACGCTGTCGCCGTCACCGAGAAACAAACCTACGGCTGCAATCTGATGTTTCTTCGCCCATGCCAGCAGGGTTTTATTTGCCGTTCCCGCCAGCGCTCCGGTGATAATGTCTATCTGATCCGCAGGCGTCACCCGCAGGCCGTTTTTCTTTTTCACCGGCAGATTCAGTCCTTTCATCAGCTCATCCACCACGCAGCCGCCGCCGTGGACAATCACCAGCGGACGCTGATGTGACTCGCGATAATTCACCAGGGCGCTAAACAGACGTTCCAGCGCCTCTTCACTATCCAGCAGTACGCCGCCCAGTTTGATAATTAATGGATTCATCATTGCACCCCTAAATAAGAGACTGCGTTTCCGCATAGCCGAAACGAATATTGGCGCACTGTACCGCTTGTGCTGCCGCGCCTTTCAATAAGTTGTCTTCGGTCGCCACAATAATCAGATGTTCCCCCTGAACGGCAAAACCGATATCGCAGAACGGCAGCCCGACGACATTTTTCAGCGCCGGAACGCCTTTGTCATACAACCGTACCAGCGGTTTATGGGCATACGCCTGCTGTAACGCTTGCGCGACTTGCGCCTGGTTCACGCCAGGCTTCAGGCGGCAGGTAATGGTTTCGAGAATGCCGCGCGGAAAATTGCCCAGATGCGGGGTAAAAATAACGTCAGCACCGAGATGCGTGGCGATCTCCGGCTGGTGGCGATGGGTAAAGACACCATACGGTTGCAGGCTAACTTCACAAAAACTATTTGAAATCGCTGCCTTACGTCCTGCTCCGCTCACACCACTGGTGGCGTTGATAACCGGCCACTGATTGAGGTCAAGAAGATCGGCATCAATCAACGGTTTCAGCGCCAATTGCGCCGCCGTCGGATAACAGCCTGGCACGGCAATCAAGTTCGCTTCTTTTAATTTATTACCGCACCACTCCGCCAGACCGTAAGCTGCCTGTTCCAACAGTTCCGGGTATTGATGGCTAAAGCCGTAATATTTTTCATAGAAGGTGGCGTCGTTAACACGAAACGCGCCGGAAAGGTCGAACACCACACAGCCCGCTTCAAGAAATTGTGGCGCTAAATCGTGACTAACTTCATGGGCAGTAGCAAGAAACACCACGTCCACCCCTGGGCTAAACTCACTGATATCCGACATCGGCTGCAACGGCAGATCAACGATGCCTTTTAGCTGCGGATGCAAATCGGAGATTAACTTTCCCGCATCATTGCTTTGCGCTGAAACAGTCAAAGCGGTTATGTTCATATGCGGATGGCGATTTACATAGGTCACTAGCTCTGCGCCAGCGTAACCGCTGGCACCCACAATCAGCGTATTCAACATCGGGGCTATTCACCTTCTTATGTCTGGTTGCCTGGTTAAACGTAAAACATTCACCTTACGGCTGGTGGGTTTTATTACGCTCAACGTTAGTGTATTTTTATTCACAAATACTGCATGAATATTGATACTATCATGACCAGAGGTGTGTCAACAATGAAAAACAAATTACCGCCATTTATCGAGATTTACCGTGCTCTGATTGCCACACCTTCAATAAGCGCCACGGAAGAGGCACTCGATCAAAGCAATGCAGATTTAATCACTCTGCTGGCGGACTGGTTTAAAGATTTGGGCTTCAATGTGGAAGTGCAGCCCGTACCGGGAACTCGCAACAAATTTAATATGCTGGCAAGTACCGGACAGGGAGCTGGCGGTTTGCTGCTGGCGGGGCATACCGATACGGTGCCATTTGATGACGGCCGCTGGACGCGCGATCCGTTTACGCTGACGGAGCATGACGGCAAGCTTTACGGCTTAGGCACCGCCGACATGAAAGGCTTTTTTGCGTTTATCCTCGATGCACTACGCGATGTCGACGTCACGAAACTGAAAAAACCACTCTACATTCTCGCAACTGCCGATGAAGAAACCAGTATGGCCGGAGCGCGATATTTTGCCGAAACTACCGCCCTGCGCCCGGATTGCGCCATCATTGGCGAACCGACGTCGCTGCAACCGGTACGCGCGCATAAAGGCCATATCTCGAACGCCATCCGTATTCAGGGCCAGTCGGGGCACTCCAGCGATCCAGCACGCGGAGTTAACGCGATCGAATTGATGCACGACGCCATCGGGCATATTTTGCAATTGCGCGATAATCTGAAAGAACGTTATCACTACGAAGCATTTACCGTGCCATACCCTACGCTCAACCTCGGGCATATTCACGGTGGCGATGCATCTAACCGTATTTGCGCATGCTGTGAGTTGCATATGGATATTCGTCCGCTGCCAGGCATGACACTCAATGAACTTAATGGTTTGCTCAACGATGCATTGTCTCCGGTGAGCGAGCGCTGGCCGGGTCGTCTGACGGTCGACGAGCTGCATCCACCGATTCCTGGCTATGAATGCCCACCGAATCATCAACTGGTTGAAGTGGTTGAGAAATTGCTCGGAGCAAAGACCGAAGTAGTGAACTACTGTACCGAAGCGCCGTTTATTCAGACGTTATGCCCGACGCTGGTGCTGGGACCTGGCTCAATTAATCAGGCTCATCAGCCTGATGAATACCTGGAGACACGGTTTATCAAGCCCACCCGCGAACTGATCACCCAGGTGATTCACCATTTCTGCTGGCATTAAAACGTAGGCCAAACAATGTCGGATGCGATGCTTGCGCATCTTATCCGACCTACACCTTTGGTGTTACTCAAGGCGATTTTTTAACATTTCCATAAGTTACGCTTATTTAAAGCGTCGTGAATTTAATGGCGTAAATTCCTGCTATTTATTCGTTTGCTGAAGCGATTTCGCAGCATTTGACGTCATCGCTTTTACGTGGCTTTATAAAAGACGACGAAAAGCAAAGCCCGAGCATATTCGCGCCAATGCGACGTGAAGGATACAGGGCTATCAAACGATAAGATGGGGTGTCTGGGGTAATATGAACGAACAATATTCCGCATTGCGTAGTAATGTCAGTATGCTCGGCAAAGTGCTGGGGGAAACCATCAAGGATGCGTTGGGAGAACACATTCTTGAACGCGTTGAAACTATCCGTAAGTTGTCCAAATCTTCACGCGCTGGCAATGATGCTAACCGCCAGGAGTTGCTCACCACTTTACAAAATTTGTCGAACGACGAGCTGCTGCCCGTTGCGCGTGCGTTTAGTCAGTTCCTGAATCTGGCTAACACCGCCGAGCAATACCATAGCATTTCGCCGAAAGGCGAAGCAGCCAGCAATCCGGAAGTGATCGCCCGCACCCTGCGTAAACTGAAAAACCAGCCGGAACTGAGCGAAGACACCATCAAAAAAGCAGTTGAATCGCTGTCGCTGGAACTGGTCCTCACGGCTCACCCAACCGAAATTACCCGTCGTACGCTGATCCACAAAATGGTGGAAGTGAACGCCTGCTTAAAACAGCTCGACAACAAAGATATCGCCGACTACGAACATAACCAACTGATGCGCCGCCTGCGCCAGTTGATCGCCCAGTCATGGCATACCGATGAAATCCGTAAGCTGCGCCCAAGCCCGGTAGATGAGGCCAAATGGGGCTTTGCCGTAGTAGAAAACAGCCTGTGGCAAGGCGTACCGAATTACCTGCGCGAACTGAACGAACAACTGGAAGAGAACCTCGGCTACAAACTACCCGTCGAATTTGTTCCGGTGCGTTTTACCTCGTGGATGGGCGGCGACCGCGACGGAAACCCGAACGTCACTGCCGATATCACCCGCCACGTCCTGCTGCTCAGCCGCTGGAAAGCCACCGATCTGTTCCTGAAAGATATTCAAGTTCTGGTTTCTGAACTGTCGATGGTTGAAGCAACTCCGGAACTGCTGGCGCTGGTCGGCGAAGAAGGTGCCGCAGAACCGTATCGCTATCTGATGAAAAACCTGCGTTCCCGCTTGATGGCGACACAGGCATGGCTGGAAGCGCGCCTGAAAGGTGAAGAAGTACCAAAACCAGAGGGTCTGCTGACGCAGAACGAAGAACTGTGGGAGCCGCTCTACGCTTGCTACCAGTCCCTTCAGGCGTGTGGCATGGGTATTATTGCCAACGGCGATCTGCTCGACACCCTGCGCCGCGTGAAATGTTTCGGTGTACCGCTGGTCCGTATTGATATCCGTCAGGAGAGCACCCGTCATACCGAAGCGCTGGGCGAACTGACCCGCTACCTCGGCATCGGCGACTACGAAAGCTGGTCAGAGGCCGACAAACAGGCGTTCCTGATCCGCGAACTGAACTCCAAACGCCCTCTTCTGCCGCGTAACTGGCAACCGAGCGCCGAAACGCGCGAAGTACTTGATACCTGTCAGGTAATTGCTGAAGCACCGCAAGGTTCCATTGCCGCCTACGTGATCTCGATGGCAAAAACGCCGTCCGACGTACTGGCTGTACACCTGCTGCTGAAAGAAGCGGGTATTGGATTTGCGATGCCGGTTGCACCGCTGTTTGAAACCCTTGATGACCTGAACAACGCCAACGATGTCATGACCCAGTTGCTCAATATCGACTGGTATCGCGGCCTGATTCAGGGCAAACAGATGGTGATGATTGGCTATTCCGACTCAGCAAAAGATGCGGGGGTGATGGCGGCTTCCTGGGCGCAATATCAGGCACAGGATGCATTAATCAAAACCTGCGAAAAAGCGGGTATTGAACTGACGCTGTTCCACGGCCGCGGCGGTTCCATTGGTCGCGGCGGCGCACCTGCCCATGCGGCGCTGCTGTCACAACCGCCAGGAAGCCTGAAAGGCGGCCTTCGCGTGACCGAACAGGGCGAGATGATCCGCTTTAAATATGGTCTGCCAGAAATCACCGTTAGCAGCCTGTCGCTGTACACCGGGGCGATTCTGGAAGCCAACCTGCTGCCACCGCCGGAGCCGAAAGAGAGCTGGCGTCGCATTATGGATGAACTGTCAGTCATCTCCTGCGATCTCTACCGTGGCTACGTACGTGAAAACAAAGATTTTGTGCCGTACTTCCGCTCCGCTACGCCGGAACAAGAGCTGGGCAAACTGCCGTTGGGTTCACGTCCGGCGAAACGTCGCCCGACCGGCGGCGTCGAGTCACTGCGCGCCATTCCGTGGATTTTTGCCTGGACACAAAACCGCCTGATGCTCCCCGCCTGGCTGGGTGCAGGTACGGCGCTGCAAAAAGTGGTCGAAGATGGCAAGCAGAGCGAACTGGAAGCCATGTGCCGCGACTGGCCATTCTTCTCGACGCGTCTCGGCATGCTGGAGATGGTCTTCGCCAAAGCAGACCTGTGGCTGGCGGAATACTATGATCAACGTCTGGTAGACAAAGCATTGTGGCCGTTAGGTAAAGAGTTACGTAATCTGCAAGAAGAAGACATCAAAGTGGTGCTGGCGATTGCCAACGATTCTCACCTGATGGCCGATCTGCCGTGGATTGCGGAGTCTATTCAGCTGCGAAATATTTACACCGACCCACTGAACGTATTGCAGGCCGAGTTGCTGCACCGCTCCCGCCAGGCAGAAAAAGAAGGCCAGGAACCGGATCCTCGCGTCGAGCAAGCGTTAATGGTTACTATTGCCGGGATTGCGGCAGGTATGCGTAATACCGGCTAATCTTCCCCCCTCCTGCAAACCCTCGTGCTTTTGCGCGAGGGTTTTCTGAAATACTTCTGTTCTAACACCCTCGTTTTCAATATATTTCTGTCTGCATTTTATTCAAATTCTGGATATCCCTTCAGATATCCTTAAGGAATTGTCGTTACATTCGGCGATATTTTTTCAAGACAGGTTCTTACTATGCATTCCACAGAAGTCCAGGCTAAACCTCTTTTTAGCTGGAAAGCCCTGGGTTGGGCACTGCTCTACTTTTGGTTTTTCTCTACCTTGCTACAGGCCATTATTTACATCAGTGGTTATAGTGGCACTAACGGCATTCGCGACTCGCTGTTATTCAGTTCGCTGTGGTTGATCCCGGTATTCCTCTTTCCGAAGCGGATTAAAATTATTGCCGCAGTAATCGGCGTAGTGCTATGGGCGGCCTCTCTGGCGGCGCTGTGCTACTACGTCATCTACGGTCAGGAGTTCTCGCAGAGCGTTCTGTTTGTGATGTTCGAAACCAACACCAACGAAGCCAGCGAGTATTTAAGCCAGTATTTCAGCCTGAAAATTGTGCTTATCGCGCTGGCCTATACGGCGGTGGCAGTTCTGCTGTGGACACGCCTGCGCCCGGTCTATATTCCAAAGCCGTGGCGTTATGTTGTCTCTTTTGCCCTGCTTTATGGCTTGATTCTGCATCCGATCGCCATGAATACGTTTATCAAAAACAAGCCGTTTGAGAAAACGTTGGATAACCTGGCATCGCGTATGGAGCCTGCCGCACCGTGGCAATTCCTGACCGGCTATTATCAGTATCGTCAGCAACTAAACTCGCTAACAAAGTTACTGAATGAAAATAATGCCTTGCCGCCGCTGGCTAATTTCAAAGATGAATCGGGTAACGAACCGCGCACCTTAGTGCTGGTGATTGGCGAGTCGACCCAGCGTGGACGCATGAGTCTGTACGGTTATCCGCGTGAAACCACGCCGGAGCTGGATGCGCTGCATAAAACCGATCCGAATCTGACCGTGTTTAATAACGTGGTGACGTCTCGTCCGTACACCATTGAAATCCTGCAACAGGCGCTGACTTTTGCCAATGAAAAGAACCCGGATCTGTATCTGACGCAGCCGTCGCTGATGAACATGATGAAACAGGCGGGTTATAAAACCTTCTGGATCACCAACCAGCAGACGATGACCGCCCGCAATACCATGCTGACGGTATTTTCGCGCCAGACCGACAAGCAGTACTACATGAACCAGCAACGTACGCAGAGTGCGCGTGAATACGACACCAACGTGCTGAAGCCGTTCCAGGAAGTGCTGAATGACCCTGCGCCGAAGAAACTGATCATCGTTCATCTGCTGGGTACGCATATCAAATACAAATACCGCTACCCGGAAAATCAGGGCAAGTTTGATGGCAATACCGATCATGTTCCGCCGGGACTAAGCGCAGAAGAGCTGGAGTCATATAACGATTATGATAACGCTAACCTGTATAACGATCATGTGGTTGCCAGCCTGATTAAAGACTTTAAAGCAGCAGACCCGAACGGTTTCCTGGTTTACTTCTCTGACCACGGTGAAGAGGTTTACGACACGCCGCCGCACAAAACTCAGGGGCGTAATGAGGACAACCCGACGCGTCATATGTACACCATTCCGTTCCTGCTGTGGACGTCAGAAAAATGGCAAGCGACTCATCCGCGTGATTTCTCGCAGGATGTTGATCGTAAATACAGCCTGGCGGAACTGATCCACACCTGGTCAGATTTGGCGGGCTTATCTTACGACGGTTACGATCCAACCCGTTCAGTGGTGAATCCGCAGTTCAAAGAAACTACCCGCTGGATTGGTAACCCGTACAAGAAAAACGCGCTGATCGATTACGACACTCTGCCGTATGGCGATCAGGTGGGTAATCAGTAATTATCAGCCAGGTGCTATTTGCCGGATGCGACGCCTGAATGAAGCGTCTTATCCGGCCTACAGATCGCGGCAGTAGGCCAGATAAAGCGACTGAAACTGCCGCAATGTTTACATCGAACTCCCATCAGGCCACACTTTTCAGGTGGCCTTTTTTCATAATGCCAGTTACTGTTTTCCCGTCTACATACCTAAGGGAATAACATGTATCACGACGTCAGCTATCTGCTCTCCCGCCTGATAAACGGCCCGCTGTCGCTGCGCCAGATTTACTTTGCCAGCAGCAACGGTCCGGCGCCCGATCTTGCGTATCAGGTCGATTTTCCACGGCTGGAAATAGTGCTGGAAGGTGAATTTGTTGATACCGGCGCTGGCGCAACGTTAGTTCCCGGCGATGTGCTGTACGTTCCCGCTGGCGGCTGGAATTTCCCACAATGGCAAGCCCCCGCGACCACCTTTAGCGTGCTGTTTGGCAAACAGCAACTCGGTTTCAGCGTCGTGCAATGGGATGGCAAACAGTATCAAAATCTGGCGAAGCAACACGTCGCCCGACGCGGCCCGCGCATTGGTTCTTTTCTGCTACAAACGCTCAATGAAATGCAAATGCAGTCGCAAGAGCAGCAAACGGCCAGACTTATCGTCGCCAGCCTGCTTAGCCACTGCCGCGATTTGCTCGGTAGCCAAATCCAGACCGCCTCACGTAGCCAGGCACTATTTGAAGCTATTCGCGATTATATCGACGAACACTATGCCACCGCGCTTACCCGCGAATCTGTCGCACAGGCGTTCTATATTTCGCCAAATTACCTCTCGCACCTGTTTCAAAAAACGGGGGCCATTGGTTTTAACGAATACCTGAATCACACGCGACTGGAACACGCTAAGACGTTATTGAAAGGCTATGACCTGAAGGTAAAAGAAGTGGCGCACGCCTGCGGCTTTGTTGACAGCAACTACTTCTGCCGTCTGTTTCGTAAAAACACCGAACGCTCGCCATCGGAATATCGTCGGCAATACCATAGCCAACTGACAGAAAAATCGACTACTCCAGAATAAGATGGGTTTGCTGTGGCGCAGAAAGCACTTTACGCACCGCGCTCATCACCCGCTGCGGCTCACGCAGGAACGCGTAGATGCTGCATTGCACGTAGCGGCAATGTTCAAATCGCTCAGCACCGGCAAGTTCAATATCCGTAATCAACAGCGCAACATCCGCCCGGCGGATATCCTCGTCCGCTAAACGATTCTCCGTTCCCAAAGCACCCTGAGTTTCAATGCTGACGCCCCACTTCTCTAACTGGCACAACTTTTCCAGCCGTTCCGCCGCCATATAAGTATGCGCCACGCCACTGACGCAGGCGGTTACTGCCACCAGGTATGCCATTTTAACCTCCCACGGTAACCTGAAATCCGGCCCGTTCTGCCATTTCGCGCATCGTTGCCACATCGGCTGACGACGGCGCTGGCACCTCTTTCATCGACCATGTTTTCCCCAGCAGACGGTATTTTGGTTCGCCGTACTGATGAAACGGTAACAGATGGATCTGCCTGATATTCAGCGGGATCAGCACGTCCAGCGCCTGCTGCATATTCTCCCGGCTGAGTGTGAAACCAGGGATCAGCGGTAAACGCGGGGTCACGTTGACACCCTCACTCACCAGCAAACGCAAGTTCTCCAGCACGCGTGGCAGGTTCATCTTCACCACATCCCGCGCCTGAGTCACGTCCATAATTTTTAAATCGAACAACACTTCATCGCACAATTTCGCCAGCGGTAACAACTTGCTGGTCGGCGCGTCTCCGGCAGTTTCAATGGCGCATGACACACCCCACAACCGAAGCCGCTGTAAAAAACGGGTAGCAAACTCCGCCTGCATTAACACTTCGCCGCCAGAAAGCGTGACGCCACCGCCGGACGCGCGAAAGAAAATGTCATCTTTCATCACTTCCCGCTCCAGCGCGTCAAGGCTGATATCGCGACCAATCCGTTCAAACGCGCCGGAGGGGCATTCATCCGCATCACGCAAACATTTTGCGCAGTGCAGGCATTTCGCCTCTCTGCGCACCGTCTGGATTTTGCCGGAGATCGACTCCGGATTAGCACACCACGGGCAAAGATGCGGGCAGCCTTTAAAAAAGACCACCGTACGAATGCCCTCGCCGTCATTCAGTGAATAACGCTGAATGTTGAAAATGCGCGCCACATCATCGCGGCGCGTTTCCACAACGTTACAGCTGATGCGCTGTCCGGCGGATGATGTCATCCTGGATCTCCTTCGACAGTTCGACAAAGAAGGCGCTGTATCCGGCAACGCGCACCACCAGCCCGGCATAATCTTGTGGGCGCTGTTGCGCTTCCCGCAACGTGTCGGCGTTCACCACGTTAAACTGAACGTGTTGTAACTTAAGCTGGGTAAATGCCCGTAAGAAGTCGGCTAGTTTGCGTAATCCCGCTTCACCTTCCAGGGTCGCCGGAGTGAATTTCACGTTCAGCAATGTACCGTTAGAAAGCAGCGTGTTATCGAGCTTGCTGACTGATTTCAGTACCGCCGTTGGTCCTTGTGCGTCCTGGCCCAGCATGGGAGACAAACCACCGTCTGCCAGTTGTTCCCCGGCAAAACGGCCGTCTGGCGTCGCGCCAACCACCGATCCCAACGGGACATGAGCAGAAACGGTATACGATCCTGGCGTGAAGTAGCCGCCGCGCGGGTTCTGGTATTTTTCCACTTCTTTGCAGTAATGACGCAGGAGTTCGGCGCTAATGTTATCCACCTCGTCGATATCGTTACCGTATTTCTCAAAGCGGTTAATTAAGCGAGCGCGGACTTTTTCGCCTTCTGGCGTTGCGAAGTTGGCTTTTAATACCGACAGCAATTCGTCAAAACTTAAACGCTGTTGCTCAAAAACCATCCCTTTCAACGCATGGAGAGAATCGCTCAGGTTGGCTATACCGATCCCCTGTACGCCGGAGAAGTTATAACGCGCGCCGCCATCGGTAATATCGCGGCCTTTTTCCAGACAATCGCTGATAAACGACGAGAGCAGCGGTACAGGAGCCCAGTCACGGTGACCGATATCACAAATATTGCTGCCTTCAACCATCAGGGTGATGTAGTGGCTGATCTTGACGCGGATCTGTTCCAGCAAACCTTCATAACTCAGCGCGGCATTGCCTTCATTTTCATGCAAGCAGATTTCCATCACTTTCAGCAGGTTAAACATCGCGATGTCATGCAAGCCGTAGGTTCTGCCAGGAATAGATAATTCCACGCAGCCCACTACGGAATAGTCGCGCGCATCTTCCAGCGAAACGCCACGGTTGAGGAACGCTGGCACCACCACTTCATCGTTAAAGATTTGCGGAATCCCCGTGCCGAGGCGGATGGTTTCTGCGGTTTTCATCAGGAAAGGCGTGTCGATCAAGGCGTTAGTGCGCACGCCGAGGTTTGGTTGCGGCAATTGCACGCTTTGATAAGCATCGAGACAGAGGAACGAAAGCACGTTCACTGCGCTACGTCCGTTCTCGGTTAACCCACCGAGCAGGGCGGTATAGCCGGTTGGGAAACCTGCGAAATAACGCGCGCTGCTGGTGGAGCGCAACAGCACGATGTCATTGCATTTCACCCATAAAGATTCGAGCAGTTCTTTCAGGAACGCCGGATCTTCGCCCTGGGTTAATGATGCCTGATAGAACGGCAACATATACTGGTCGAAGCGCCCTAAAGACAGCGAGCTGGCGTTGGATTCGTATTGGAGAATGATGTTCATGTACCAGAACAACTGGCACGCCTGCCAGAATGTCTGTGGCTTATGTTCGGCGTTATGGCGGGAGATCTCCGCGATAGTCAGCAGTTCTTCGCGACGCTGGGCATCAGTGCAGTTTGCCGCCATCGTTTCCGCCAGTTCGGCGTAACGCAAAATGTGTTTCTGCGAGGCTTCGAGCAATAACAGCGCAGCCTGATAAAAGTGATTCTCCGGCTGTTGCTGGCAATGTTGCTGCATCTGCGCCACCAGCTCACCTAGCCCGTGATTCAGCAGGCGCGGGTAATCAATAATGATGTGCCCCTGGCCTTTATCTGTCTGGTTGATACTGAAAATCTGCGTGCTGGTCGCGGCTTTTACTTCATCCGTCATCTGCCCGTTAATAAAATCTTTCATCGAGCGTTTTTCCCAGTATGGGAACAGCTCTTCGCGGTAGATACGTTTATCTTCTTCACTAATGGCGAAGCGGTCCTGCGGTCGCGTCGGAAATTGATCCAGCTCTTTCAGCAGCCAGTAAGGGTCCATTTCCGGCGACATAATCCCGGCGCGCGGTTTTACGGTACGGTTACCAGCAATCAGTTCTTCATCACGAATCGAAATTTCAACATGTTCAAGGATATACGCTGTTGCTTTCGCCCGGCGCAATATCACTGGCTCGCCTTCGGTTTGCCGATGGCTGGCGGTATAAAGCAGCGCCCGCTCCAGCGAGATTTCACGAGTATTAGCAAACAGTGCAGTTTTAAGGCGAGAGATACGATTCGTCATGAGGAACTCCTGTGGGGAAGCGAACCCGCCCTTGCGAGCGGGATAAGGACTTAAGCGGTTTGTGCCAGGTGAGCTTCAATTTTGCTCATAATGGCGTCAGCACGTTTTACCGCGTCGCTGATGTTGACGCGCACAATGGTCTTGCCAGCAAAACGCTCTTCAAACTTGATACCGATATCTTTGGTCAGAATCACCATATCGGCGCTCGCCACGTCTTCCGCAGTCAGTTCATTTTCCAGACCAATTGACCCCTGGGTTTCTACTTTCACTTCCCAGCCTTTCGCTTTCGCGGCGCTTTCCAGTGCCTCTGCTGCCATATAAGTATGGGCAACACCTGAAGGACATGCGGTTACTGCAATAATTTTCGTCATGGCTCGTTCCTCAATTAATTTCAAAATCCAAATCCAGGTCGTCTTCTTTTTCATCAGATGAAGACCCATTTTTACGCGCCAGACTTTTCAGCACGTTCACACAAACTGCTGTCACTACTGCCCCGACAGCCACTGCTGCGATATAACCCAGCTTGCCTTCAACCACAGGCAGCACAATCAGACCACCCCAGCCTGCATAGCACTGCGCACCGACCAGCGCCGCAGTTACCGCACCACAAACAGAACCGACCATGATGGAAGGAATGACTCGCAACGGATCGGCAGCGGCGAAAGGAATCGCCCCTTCGGTGACACCAACGCACCCCATCACCAGCGCCGCTTTGCCGGTTTCACGCTCTTCTGCAGAGAAATTTTTACGACCAATCAGCGTCGCCAGCCCCATACCCAGCGGTGGAACACAGATCCCCACGGCAGCAATGGCCACCACGGTATAAACGCCCTGAGCCACACAGATCAGCATGAAGGCATAGGCCACTTTGTTAACCGGGCCGCCCATATCAAAGGCCAGCATCAATCCCATGATCACCGCCAGCATCACTACGCTGCCTTGTTGCATGCCCTGAAGCCACTGGGTCAGGCTGTTGGTCAACGCCCCCACCGGCTCGCCCAGTCCCCACATCATGACACCAGCGGTAATCAGTGTGCCGACGATCGGAATGATGAAGATTGGCATCACCGAGCGCAGAACTTTATGCACCGGAATTTTCTTCAGGTAATGCACCACGATGCCGCCGATAATCCCGGCGATCAGCGCGCCAAAGAAGCCCGCACCAAAGCTGTTACCAACCCAGGCACCGATGGCGCACGGAGCCAGCGCAGAACGTTCTGCAATGGAATAACCGATGTACGCTGCGAGGAAAGGCACCATCAGCGTCAACCCCGCAACGCCGATATCAAACAGTTTTTTCAGATTCGGATCGGCTACGGCATCCGGCACTGCGCCTTTGCCATACAACATGACGGAAACCGCCAGCAAAATACCGCCCGATACCACGAAGGGAATCATATGTGAAACGCCCGTCATTAAATGCTGACGGGTATTTTTCAGGATCTGCACCAACTCATTCATAAGCTGCTCCCGGGCTTGCGAAAGCCCATGTCCATATTTTTGATGGAGGAAACAATAGGCAATCGCAGGCGGAGCAAACAGTGGATAAAAAGGCCATTTACTGGACTTTTGTAATATCAGTACAAAAATGCGATCCGCCTCATAACTTGCGATAACCCGGAAGCATGCCGCAGAACGGCGTCTTGTGAGACGCGTCGCAAATTGACGGTTACATTACATTTGTCCAGCTTTTGGCAGATTTGTCACATGGCAGGCCGTTGCCGTGCGCTCTTATCCTGTAAACAGAAAACCGTACCGGGAGAGAGGCAATGGCCCTGATTGTGGAATTTATTTGTGAGCTACCTAACGGCGTACATGCGCGTCCGGCAAGCCACGTTGAAACGCTGTGTAATACTTTTTCATCACAAATTGAGTGGCATAACCTGCGCACTGACCGCAAGGGCAACGCCAAAAGCGCCCTTGCGCTGATTGGCACCGATACGCTGGTGGGCGATAACTGCCAGTTACTGATTTCGGGGGCCGACGAGCAGGAAGCGCACCAGCGTTTAAGCCAATGGCTGCGCGATGAATTCCCCCACTGCGACGCACCGCTGGCAGAAGTAAAATCTGACGAACTGGAGCCGCTGCCGGTTTCACTGACCAACCTGAATCCGCGAATTATCCGCGCCCGCACCGTGTGCAGCGGTAGCGCAGGCGGCATTCTGACGCCGATCTCTTCTTTAGATCTCAATGCGCTGGGTAACCTCCCCGCAACCAACGGCGTTGACGCCGAGCAATCCGCGCTGGAAAACGGCCTGACACTGGTACTGAAAAATATTGAGTTTCGTCTGCTGGATAGCGACGGTGCTACCAGCGCGATTCTGGAAGCGCACCGCTCCCTGGCTGGCGATACTTCCCTGCGCGAACATTTACTGGCAGGCGTCAGCGCCGGATTAAGCTGCGCCGAAGCAATTGTCGCCAGTGCGAATCACTTTTGCGAAGAGTTCGCCCGTTCCAGCAGCAGCTACCTGCAAGAACGCGCGCTGGATGTGCGCGATGTCTGCTTCCAGTTACTCCAGCAAATCTACGGCGAGAAACGCTTTCCGGCACCGGGCAAGCTGACGCAGCCCGCCATTTGTATGGCTGATGAACTGACCCCTAGCCAGTTCCTCGAACTGGATAAAAATCACCTCAAAGGATTGTTGCTCAAAAGCGGCGGCACCACCTCACACACGGTGATCCTTGCCCGTTCGTTCAACATTCCGACGCTGGTTGGTGTGGATATTGATGCCCTTACTCCGTGGCAGCATCAAACGATTTATATCGACGGCAACGCTGGGGCGATTGTGGTTGAGCCTGGAGAAGCCGTAGCCCGTTATTATCAGCAAGAAGCCCGCGTACAGAACGCCCTTCGTGAGCAACAGCGTGTCTGGCTGACCCAACAAGCCCGTACCGCTGACGGTATCCGCATTGAAATTGCCGCTAACATCGCTCACTCCGTCGAAGCGCAGGCCGCATTCGGCAATGGTGCGGAAGGCGTTGGTTTGTTCCGCACTGAAATGCTCTATATGGATCGCACCAGTGCACCGGGCGAAAGCGAGCTGTACAACATTTTTTGTCAGGCGCTGGAGTCCGCCAACGGACGCAGCATTATTGTGCGCACTATGGATATTGGCGGTGACAAACCCGTTGATTATCTGAATATTCCCGCAGAGGCAAACCCGTTCCTCGGTTATCGCGCCGTACGTATTTATGAAGAGTACGCCTCGTTGTTTACCACGCAGCTACGATCGATCCTGCGCGCCTCCGCTCATGGCAGCCTGAAAATCATGATCCCGATGATCTCTTCAATGGAGGAGATCTTATGGGTGAAAGAAAAACTGGCGGAAGCTAAACAGCAGCTCCGTAACGAACACATTCCGTTTGATGAGAAGATCCAGCTCGGTATCATGCTTGAGGTGCCGTCAGTAATGTTCATCATCGATCAATGCTGTGAAGAGATTGATTTCTTTAGTATTGGTAGTAATGACCTGACGCAATATCTGCTGGCAGTGGATCGCGATAACGCTAAGGTAACTCGTCACTACAACAGCCTGAATCCGGCATTCTTACGAGCGCTTGATTACGCCGTGCAGGCAGTGCATCGCCAGGGCAAATGGATTGGTCTGTGCGGTGAACTGGGGGCGAAAGGTTCCGTGCTGCCGTTGCTGGTCGGTTTAGGGCTGGATGAGTTGAGCATGAGTGCACCGTCAATTCCGGCGGCGAAAGCGCGGATGGCGCAACTTGATAGCCGCGAATGCCGCCAGTTACTCAACCAGGCAATGGCCTGCCGTACTTCGCTGGAAGTGGAACACCTGCTGGCACAATTCCGCATGACGCAACAGGACGCACCGCTGGTCACCGCCGAGTGCATCACGCTGGAAAGCGACTGGCGCAGCAAAGAAGAAGTGCTCAAAGGCATGACCGATAACCTGCTGCTGGCGGGCCGCTGCCGCTATCCGCGTAAACTGGAAGCCGATTTGTGGGCGCGCGAGGCCGTTTTCTCTACCGGTCTGGGCTTTAGTTTTGCCATTCCACACAGCAAATCAGAACACATTGAGCAGTCCACCATCAGCGTAGCGCGTCTGCAAGCGCCGGTGCGCTGGGGCGATGATGAAGCACAATTCATCATTATGTTAACCCTGAACAAACACGCTGCGGGCGATCAGCATATGCGCATTTTCTCGCGCCTCGCTCGTCGCATCATGCACGAAGAATTCCGTAACGCGCTGGTTAACGCCGCCTCTGCCGACGCTATCGCCAGCCTGCTGCAACATGAACTGGAACTGTAAAAGGAAACATCATGGAACTGTATCTGGACACCGCTAACGTCGCAGAAGTCGAACGTCTGGCACGCATATTCCCGATTGCCGGGGTGACAACTAACCCGAGCATTATCGCGGCCAGCAAGGAGTCCATCTGGGAAGTGCTGCCGCGTTTGCAAAAAGCGATTGGTGATGAGGGTATTTTGTTTGCTCAGACCATGAGTCGTGACGCACAGGGTATGGTGGAAGAAGCGAAGCGCCTGCGCGACGCCATTCCGGGCATTGTGGTGAAAATCCCGGTAACTTCCGAAGGTCTTGCCGCCATTAAAATGCTGAAAAAAGAGGGTATTACTACACTTGGCACCGCTGTATATAGCGCCGCACAAGGGTTATTAGCCGCGCTGGCAGGGGCAAAATATGTTGCTCCGTATGTTAACCGCGTCGACGCCCAAGGCGGTGACGGCATTCGTACGGTTCAGGAGCTGCAAGCGCTGTTGGAAATGCACGCGCCAGAAAGCATGGTGCTGGCTGCCAGCTTTAAAACACCGCGTCAGGCGCTGGATTGTTTGCTGGCAGGATGTGAGTCCATCACCCTACCCTTAGATGTAGCGCAACAAATGCTCAACACTCCTGCGGTAGAGTCGGCTATAGAGAAGTTTGAGCACGACTGGAATGCCGCATTTGGCACTACTCATCTCTAAAGGAGCAATTATGGACCGCATTATTCAATCACCGGGTAAATACATCCAGGGCGCAGATGTCATTAATCGTCTGGGCGAGTACCTGAAGCCGCTGGCAGAACGCTGGTTAGTGGTGGGTGACAAATTTGTTTTAGGTTTTGCTCAATCCACTGTCGAGAAAAGCTTTAAAGATGCTGGACTGGTAGTAGAAATTGCGCCGTTTGGCGGTGAATGTTCGCAAAATGAGATCGACCGTCTGCGTGGCATCGCGGAGACTGCGCAGTGTGGCGCAATTCTCGGTATCGGTGGCGGAAAAACCCTCGATACTGCCAAAGCGCTGGCACATTTCATGGGTGTTCCGGTAGCGATCGCACCGACTATTGCCTCTACCGACGCACCGTGCAGCGCGCTGTCTGTTATCTACACCGATGATGGTGAGTTTGACCGCTATTTGCTGTTGCCAAATAACCCGAATATGGTCATTGTCGACACCAAAATCGTCGCGGGCGCACCTGCACGTCTGTTAGCGGCGGGTATCGGCGATGCGCTGGCGACCTGGTTTGAAGCGCGTGCTTGCTCTCGTAGCGGTGCGACCACAATGGCGGGCGGTAAGTGTACTCAGGCAGCGCTGGCGCTGGCTGAACTGTGCTACAACACGCTGCTGGAAGAAGGCGAAAAAGCGATGCTTGCCGCCGAACAGCATGTAGTAACTCCAGCACTGGAACGCGTGATTGAAGCGAACACCTATTTGAGCGGCGTTGGCTTTGAAAGCGGTGGGCTGGCTGCGGCGCACGCGGTGCATAACGGCCTGACTGCAATCCCTGATGCCCATCACTATTATCATGGTGAAAAAGTGGCATTCGGTACGCTGACGCAGCTGGTTCTGGAAAATGCGCCGGTGGAAGAAATCGAAACCGTAGCTGCACTTAGCCATGCGGTAGGTTTGCCAATAACCCTCGCTCAACTGGATATTAAAGAAGATGTCCCGGCGAAAATGCGGATTGTGGCAGAAGCGGCATGTGCAGAAGGTGAAACCATCCACAACATGCCTGGCGGCGCGACGCCAGATCAGGTTTACGCCGCACTGCTGGTAGCCGACCAGTACGGTCAGCGTTTCCTGCAAGAGTGGGAATAATCTATGCCAAACTCCCGGCTTGTCCGGGAGTTTGAACGCAAAATTGCCTGATGCGCTACACTTATCAGGCCTACGAAATCTCTGCAATATATCGAATTTACTTGATTTCGCAGGTCGGATAAGGCGTTCACGCCGCATCCGGCACTCTGTGCCATTAATCTGATACTCCCACGTTGTTCGGGAGTTTTTATCCGCTTCTGGACATTTTCTCCACAGAACAATCGTTAGCCCGGAAGGTCGAATCTGTGAATATTTTTTCACGGACGAAACAGATGAAAGCTTCACTGGCGTTGTTCAGTCTTCTGACGGCATTTACCAGCCACTCCTTAAAATCTCCCGCCGTTCCACTAACCGTGGTACAAATCCAGGCCAACACCAATCTTGCCATCGCAGACGGTGCCAGACAGCAAATTGGCAGCACGCTATTTTACGATCCGGCGTATGTGCAGCTTACTTATCCTGGCGGTGATGTCCCGCAAGAACGCGGCGTATGTTCCGATGTGGTGATCCGCGCCCTGCGCAGCCAGAAGGTCGATTTGCAAAAACTGGTTCACGAAGATATGGCGAAGAATTTTGCCGATTATCCGCAAAAGTGGAAGCTAAAGCGCCCGGACAGCAACATCGATCACCGTCGGGTGCCTAATCTGGAAACCTGGTTTACCCGCCACGATAAAACACGCCCCACCAGCAAAAACGCCAGTGACTACCAAGCGGGCGATATTGTCTCCTGGCGATTAGATAATGGGCTGGCGCATATCGGAGTGGTGTCAGATGGCTTTGCCCGCGACGGTACGCCGCTGGTGATACATAACATTGGCGCAGGCGCGCAGGAAGAAGACGTGCTGTTTAGCTGGCGGATGGTGGGGCATTATCGGTATTTTGCTAAATAAGCGCTCGCCCCACCTGTAAAAAATTCAGATCCTTTTTACGCTGACGGCTTCTTTTTTCTTACGGCTCACCAGCGCCAGTGCCAGCACAATCAGCACAATACCGCTGCCTTCAACCGCGCCGGGATTTTCACCGAGCAGCCACCAGGAAAAGAGTACGCCGCAAACGGGAACCGCCAGCGTACTTAAGCTGGCGATACTGGCGGGCAAGTTTTTCAGCACAAACAACCATAAGCTCCAGGCCAGCGCCGTCGCCAGAATCGCACTGTAGGCCAGCGCCCAGAATACGGTGGGCTGCCAGTCAATTTCACGTTGCGGCACCAGTAAAGCGACCGCACTCATCACCAGCGCCGCATACAACATCTGCCAGGATGTTAACGACAATAAATCTACGCGCGGATGACGGGCGTAAAGGCGTTTAGCGACAATGGCACTCGCCCCCCAACTGACACCAGAGAGGATCGCCAGCATGGCGCTTTTCATCGAAGAGAAATCGAGTTGCCACGGCTGCAACACCAAAAATAAGCCGAAAGCGGCAATCAGAATCGCCAAATATTGCCCGCGTCGCAGGCGTTCACCGAGAAACAACGCGGCGAAAATCACCACCCAGAATGGCATGGTATAGCTCAGGATCGCCACCTTCCCCGCTCCGCCGCTCACCAGCGCCCACTGCGCCAGGCCAACCATCCCGCAGGTTTGTAACAGGGCAATGGCTAAGGTGTATTTAAAGGGCGTCGGGCGCATTCCGCGACCACGTAATAAAAGGACGATGAATAAAACGAGAGCGCCGAAAATGCAGCGTAAAGCGGTAAAGTCGAAGGCACCGATGTAACTGGTGACTTGCTTCATGAAAATCCAGCTATAACTCCAGATAAGTGTGAGCACAACCAGGCCACTGATTGCCAGTGGGTTGCTCTTTCCTGCGGCAGACATGAGAGATCCAGTGTTTAGTTTTCCTGTGGACACTATACGCTGGTAAAGAAACTTCAGCGACTGCCAGAAAGACAGTCGCTGAAGAAGGTCAGATTACAGCAGGTCGAAACGGTCGAGGTTCATCACTTTCACCCATGCCGCCACGAAGTCTTTAACAAATTTCTCGTGGGCATCGCTGCTGGCGTAAACTTCCGCCACCGCACGCAGGACTGAGTTAGAACCAAAGACCAGATCCGCACGGCTGGCCGTGTATTTCACTTCGCCGGTTTCACGGTCACGGCCTTCGAACAGCTCTTTCGATTCGTCGGTCGCTTTCCACTCGTAACGCATATCCAGCAAGTTCACGAAGAAGTCATTGCTCAATACACCAACGCGGTCAGTGAAGACGCCGTTTTTGCTGCCATCGAAGTTGGCACCCAGTACACGCATCCCGCCCACCAGCGCGGTCATTTCCGGCGCGGTCAGAGTCAGTTGCTGTGCTTTATCAATCAGCAGTGACTCAGTGGTGGAAACGTCCAGACGAGCACGATAGTTACGGAAACCGTCAGCAATCGGCTCCAACAGCTCAAACATTTCAATGTCAGTTTGATCCTGACGCGCATCAACGCGGCCCGGCGTAAACGGTACATGAATGCTCAAACCTGCGGCGCTTGCGGCTTTCTCTACGCCAACCACACCAGCCAGCACAATGATATCCGCCAGCGAAGCTTTGCCAGACTCTTTCTGAATTTTCTCCAGAACTGGCAGGGCACGAACGGCTGCGGCGTTCACATCCCAGTCGCGCTGCGGCATTAATGCCAGACGCGCACCGTTGGCACCACCGCGTTTGTCGCCACCACGGAAGGTTGAAGCAGACGCCCAGGCCACCGACACCAGTTCGCTGACAGACAGACCAGAATCCGCAATCGCGAATTTCAGATCGATAATGTCCTGCTCGGTCGGGTTGTAGATCGGCTGCGGCAGCGGATCTTGCCAGATCAGATCTTCTTTCGGTACTTCCGGCCCGATGTAGCGAGATTTCGGTCCCATATCCCTGTGCGTCAGTTTGAACCAGGCACGGGCAAAGGCTTCGTTAAACGCCTGCGGATCGTTGAGGAAGCGACGAGAGATCTTCTCGAACTCCGGATCAAAACGCAGCGTCAGGTCAGTCACCAGCATTGTCGGTTTACGTCTCTTCGACGGATCAAACGGATCCGGGATAATTTCCGGTGCGTCTACCGCTTCGAACTGGATTGCGCCAGCCGGGCTGCGAGTCTGTACCCACTCATATTTGAACAGGTTCTCGAAGAAATAGTTGCTCCACTGGGTCGGTGTCTGGGTCCAGACCACTTCCAGACCAGAGGTGATGGCATCTGCGCCAACGCCGCTGCCGTAAGTGCTCGCCCAGCCTAAACCTTGTTCTTCAATCGGTGCAGCTTCTGGATCAGGACCTACGTTAGAAGTCGGACCGGCACCGTGGGTTTTACCCAGCGTATGACCACCCGCAATCAGCGCCACGGTTTCTTCGTCGTTCATACCCATGTTGCCGAAGGTCGCGCGGATAGCTGCTGCCGCAGAGAGCGGTTCGCCGCTGTGATCCGGGCCTTCCGGGTTAACGTAAATCAGGCCCATCTCGGTTGCGCCCAGCGGTGCTTTCGCCAGTGCTTCCGGATGACGGTGAGTCAGCCAGGCTTTTTCATCACCCCAGTTAACGTCCAGATCCGGTTCCCAGACGTCTTCACGACCGGCACCAAAACCGAAGGTACGGAAGCCGGAGTTTTCCAGCGCCACGTTACCCGCGAGGATAAACAGGTCTGCCCAGGAGATTTTCTGACCATATTTCTGTTTGATTGGCCACAACAGGCGACGCGCTTTATCGAGGCTGACGTTATCCGGCCAGGAGTTCAGCGGTGCAAAACGTTGCTGACCACGACCCGCGCCGCCGCGACCGTCGATTGAACGGTAAGTACCCGCGCCGTGCCAGGCCATACGAATAAACAGACCGGCGTAGCTGCCCCAGTCGGCGGGCCACCACGGTTGAGATTCTGTCAGCAGGGCTTTCAGATCTTTTTTCAGGCCGTAGTAATCTAATTTGCTGAATTCTTTGCGGTAGTCAAAGTCCTCACCCAGCGGGTTAGAACGATTAGAATGTTGGTTTAACAGGTCAACACGGAGTTGATTTGGCCACCAGTCGCGCGTGGTTGTGCCCCCACCCGCGCTCTGGTCGTGACCGCCCTGATGGAACGGGCATTTGCCAGTGGCTGTCGTGTTATGGATATCGTCTGACGTGCTCATCAATGTGCTCCCCTCTACAGTGTTACCGTTACGATACACAGCGTTAGAGAGAAGTTATAATTGAATTAATCCACGGATGCGATAGTTGAGATCTTACATATTGTTGGTTAAAGAGATGTAGATCAAATTGATCGTAATTAAGCTTTTTTGATTATGTCCGATTTCGGACAAATACTTTATAAAAAAGGGTTTTAGCTTCGTATCCTTCAAGAAATGAGGGAGAAAACGAGGCTGACTACCTTATTTTTCCGCCCTCATTTCGAGGCAGCATTTTGTGCTCTGTTTAAAATTTGTGATCACAGTGTGATTTTCACAAAAGTCACACTATTTATAAACCAGGTCGAACACCCAGCGTATGGCAAATCGCGTAACTCATTTCAGCGCGGTTAAGCGTATAGAAGTGGAAATCTTTCACTCCTTCACGGCTTAAAATCTTCACCATATCCATCGCGATATTTGCGCCCACCAGCTTGCGGGTTTCAGCATCGTCATCCAGGCCGTCGAACATTTGTGCCATCCACGCCGGAATACGCACGTTAGTCATGTCGGCAAATTTCTTCGCCTGTTTAAAGTTCGAAACCGGCAAAATGCCCGGAATAATTTCCACATCAATGCCTGCCGAGACGCAGCGATCGCGAAAACGCAGGTAGCTTTCAACATCGAAGAAGAACTGAGTAATGGCGCGGTTGGCTCCGGCATCCACTTTTCGTTTCAGATTAAGCAAATCTGCCTGGGCGCTTTTCGCTTCCGGATGCACTTCCGGATACGCCGCCACGGAGATATCGAAATCCGCGACCTCTTTTAACAACGTCACCAGGTCAGAAGCATACATTTCTGGCTTACCACTTCCCGGCGGCAGGTCGCCACGCAGCGCCACGATATGGCGAATACCGTTGTTCCAGTAGTCGCGTGCAATGGTGCGCAGCTCGTCGGGCGTCGCATCAATACAGGTCAGATGTGGTGCTGCTTCCAGACCAGTGCGATCTTTAATGCCTTTAATAATGCTGTGCGTACGGTCGCGCTCGCCGGAGTTCGCGCCATAGGTCACCGATACAAACTTCGGTTTCAGACTGCTAAGGCGATCGATGGAGTTCCACAGGGTCTGCTCCATTTCACTGGTACGCGGCGGGAAAAACTCGAACGAAACGTTAATCTGCCCCTGGACTTCTGCCAGACTCTGATTCAGGGCATCCCGCTGGCTGGCGTGAAAAAAGCTCATACCTTACCTCATCAATCGCTTGTAGTTATATGTTGTGTTGTGCACATCTATCCGTTTAGACGTCCAGATGTAAAGATGAAGGAAAAGCTGAAGGGCGTCAACCGAAAAATGACCAATGATGGTGAGGAAAAATCAGGGAAGATGAAAAAAACTCATCTTAATTAGAGGTAATAAAGAGATTTCTTTATAGCGCAATCAACCTCACTCGTTTTGACTGATATACAGGCAACACAACGGCACCTGTTCTCATTCGAAAAACAACGCCCTGCCACCAGATGGTGATGCTAAAGCATCTGATTCGGCCTGCGCTCTCGTGTAGGCCGAATACAGAATCTGCGAAATCAACTGGTAACAAACAGTAGAGTCAACTCAGTGCGTACTTTTATTTAATATCTTTCACGCGCATACCGTTGATCTGTTCATCCGTGATGGTGTTACCCGCTTTAAAGTAATCAACCACCGCGTGATAAACGTAATAACCGCCCGTCGTATTGCGCGCTTTACCCTCGGTAAACGCGGTAAAACCATCTCCACCATCAGCAAGGAAACTCTGAGTAGCAATGTGGTAAACCGTCGCATCTTCAATCGGTTTGCCATTCAGCGTCAGCGAGATAACCCGCTGACCAACCGGCTTGCTGCTGTCGTACTTCATTTCCAGGCCTTTCGATACCTGTAAAACGCCATTACTTAAACTTGCGCCGTGTTCCATCAAACCGCGTAATTGTTTACCCGTGAGTTCCATCGTCACCAGTTCGTTGGGGAACGGGAAGGTACTGATGACGCCACCCATCGTAATTGCACCCGCCGGGATCTCATTGCGAATCCCACCAGAGTTGGTTAACGCCAACTGGGTATTTTTACCCGCCGCTACCAGTAAAGCGTCTGCCGCCAGGTTCCCCAGGGATGCCGATTCACCATAGGCACGTTTTAATTCAACTGGCGATTGCGCCACCGTTTGCTGCACGACTTCATCCAGCTTTTTATTCCAACTATCAATCACCTGTTTTGTTTGCGCATCGGGCTTCCACTCGTCGGCGTAAAGGGTTTTAAGCTCGAAGTTTTTCACCGTAAAAGTGTGCGGTTTCTCTTTGTAGTCGAGAACCAGTTTACCCACATCAATCCCTCCGCTGTCAGTGGAAAGGATGAGCGTATTGCCGACTTTAATCGGTTCCGGCGTACCCACATGTGCATGTCCGGTGATCAAAATATCCAGCCCTTTCACCTGACTTGCCGTCTGAATATCTTTATCCAGTGCGCGACGCACATCTGTGCCTCCCATACTGGACTGGCGGGCCGGAACACCTTCGTGGATCAGGGCAACGGTCAAATCAACCTTGCCTTTGAGTTCATCGATATAACGTTGTAGCCATTTAATTTCATCACGCGCCTCAATACCCACTCGCGTTGCCGCAGATACCGTATCATTAAAGGCAAATACACCGTGCAAACCAATCACGCCAATTTTCACGCCGTCTTTTTCAATGATGGTATAGGGCTTATCCCAGAATGATTTACTGCTGTTCTGATAAAAAACATTACCCTGCACAATCGCGAATTTTGCCTGACTCAACTGTAATAACGTATTGTCCCAGCCGTGATCAAATTCATGATTACCTATAGTGACCGCATCGAACGGCATGGTATTCATAATATCGATAATCGCCTTGCCTTTAGTCAGGCTGCTGATATACGGCCCGGTAAAATAGTCACCCGCATCAAAAAACCAGGTCGCTTTGTTTTTAGCTTTTTCTTGTTTAACAAGCGTAGTGATATTTGCCCAGCCGCCAATATCTCGTTTACCGTCAGCAATCCACGGCACTTTATAAGGCTCTACATGTGCATGGAGGTCGTTGGTATAAATAATGGTGACATCTTTGGCGCAGGCCCAAAACGGCAGTGTTAATGCGATACCCGCAGCAAGCATTTTAATTTTCATAAACAATCCCTTCCAGTGAGATAAAGGATTGCTACATTACGTTCTGAAAGGCTTTTTTATGTGAGAATACTCACATCCAGAGGCGATAACTGTAGGACAAAATCAACGACCTTATGAAATCGTTGGTGATATATGTCAAATCTGTTTGCGATTAATGTCTGTAAAACGTTCGGTTGTCGAAATTTGGGATTGGCCTCATCGGAAGATTACAGTTGGCCAGACTATAAACTGGGTTTTCCGGCACTGCACTGCCAGGCATGCGGAAGTTACCCCCCTTTGTTTGATGAACAACAATTTCGTGACTGGTTGTCAGTTCACATGACTGCGTGTGCCATAGAAACAGGGCATTTTTGTCCATCATGCTATTGTAAAGAAAAGATTTTTTATGGCCACAACCCGCAGGGAACACAACGCGTTCAATGCCGTTCATGCAAAAAAGTCTGGACTCCGAAACAGCAGCCAGCAAGAGAAATTACGTATCCCCAGTCCATTGAAACCGTTCAACTGTTCATGCCCTTTCAAGGAGCCAGCGCAGTACAAAAGCTCTATGTTTTAGTCAGTCTTGACGCCACTCGTGGCAACATCCTTCATCTCTCCACGAATTATACGCAACATCAGACAGGAGACAGTCTGCGGTACAGTTACAGAGGCAATACAGAACCAACTGAGCACCATAGCGATATTGTGCAGAGGGTAGATATGCGTGAAGCGCAATTCTTGCGCCGGAGCCAGTTCGATGAAATTCAGTATGGCAGTGCTGTGCTCAAGCGCAATGGCAAGGGAGCCATACTACGCCCGGTTATCACGGCACACGGGCATTTCAGAATACTGAAAATCCGCTTTCCACATGTCAAAACGCATATCATTTCACACGAATGTTTTCTGAGAGGCGCAATTATTACAGCCTGGGCAGATCAGTTCCGCCAACAACAAGGCGAACTTTGGTTCGTAGAAGAAGAAATCAGCGACCGTAACGCTGATATTCCCTGGCATTTTCAGGGAACGACATACCATGGGTGGTGGCAAAATCAGTGGCAACGCTGGGGGCAGGGGAATAACAGCAAGATGGTCTGCCTGCTCACAGGAGTCTCTTTAGAAAGGGGCGCAAATGTTTCTCTGGCAACCAGTCGTTGCTTTATCACATGGCTGACAGACCAACACGACTTTACCCAAAGCGCGTTATTATCCGCAGGTCGCGTAACGAAAATGCTGACCTCACTGGCGTTAAAATACAATGAATCGCTCACTCCATCTTGTTAGTCAATACACTCGACAAACGACCATAAATTAATGGGATCACTATTTCTCATTTAATTAAATATATGAATGTATGACTGAAAAATATAATCACAGTCAATGTTTAATTAATAACATTATTTGTTACTAAGATCACATAATACTTTCCTGACCTATGCTCTTATAAAAATAAGACACGGTGTTCCTTTTATTTAAATAATTCAACCAATGTAACAACCCCTATCAAGGAGGGATGATGAGAACTGTATTTACGACTTTATCAGTCATATTCAGCGTGATGTTTTCTCACAGTATACTAGCTCAGGACGTTACTATTTATTATACGAATGATATTCACGCACATGTCAATCCGGCAAAAATTCCCGCTGTTGATAAGAACAGACTTGTAGGTGGTATGGCTAATATTGCAGGCATCGTTAATGAAGCGAAGAAAAAAAACAAAGATGTCTTTTTCTTTGATGCAGGCGACTATTTTACCGGTCCGTATATCAGTACCCTGACCAAAGGTGAAGCTATTATTGATATCATGAACACCATGCCCTTTGATGCGGTGTCCGTTGGTAATCACGAGTTCGATCACGGCGTGCCCAATATGGTATCTCAGTTATCAAAAGCAAAATTCCCCATTCTGCTGGGAAATATTTACTACACCGATACAAATAGACCAGTTTGGGATCATCCGTGGACCATTATCGAAAAAGATGGTTTAAAGATTGGTGTGATTGGATTGCATGGTGCATTCGCTTTCTATGATACAGTCGCGGCAAAAGCACGTGAAGGCGTAGAAGCCAGAGACGAAATTAAATATTTAAATAAAGCACTTGCAGAATTAAAAGGTAAAGTCGACATTACCGTTTTGCTAATTCACGAAGGTGTTCCGGCGCGTCAATCAAGCTTTGGTAGTAAAGATGTGGAGCGGCTACTACAGGCAGATATTGAGACAGCTAAAAAAGTGAATGGTGTTGATGTCTTAATTACCGGTCACGCACATGTCGGAACACCGCAACCAATAAAAGTTAATAACACATTAATTGTATCTACCGATGCATACGGCACCGACATCGGAAAACTTGTGCTTGATTACAATCCGAAAACAAAGAAAATTGATAGTTATAATGGTGAGTTAATCACCATCTTTGCAGATCAATTTAAACCTGACACCATCGTTCAAAATACTATCGATAAATGGAGCGTAAAGCTTAACAAAATCACACAGGAAGTTGTCGGCCATTCTCCCGTAGTTTTAACACGTGAGTATGGCAGTTCTTCTTCTACCGGTAACCTTATTCTGGATGCAATGATGGAAAAAGCACCTGATGCCATTGCCGGATTTCAAAATAGCGGTGGGATGCGAGCTGATTTTCCTAAAGGTGATATCACACTGGGAGATGTTATTAGCACATTCCCCTTTAATAATGACCTCATCGAGATGGATTTGACGGGCCGCGATCTCAAATCATTGATGACGCATGCAACCAATCTAACTAACGGTGTGTTACAGGTTTCAAAAAGCGTTGCGGTTGTCTATGACAGCAAAAAACCACTCAACCAGCGGTTAATCTCTTTCACCATTAACGGCAAACCCGTGGAAGATAATCAAACATATCGTATTGCCACGCACTCCTTTTGTGCCAGTGGTGGTGACGGTTTTGAAGCATTTTTAAATGGAAAAAATGTGAAGACGATACCGGGAACAACCTCGGCGGAATCTATCATCGATTATTTCAAAAATCATAAACCTGTCACCCCAGACTTAACTAAACGAGTCATGGACGTCGCCAAATAAAATATCATTTATCAGTCTATTTATTTAACAAGGAATGCGAATGAAAACAGTGCAGCGTACTTTACTTGCCGCAACATTGCTGACTATTTTTTCGGTCTCAGTCATGGCGCAGGATGTCACGATTATTTATACAAATGATCTTCACGCTCATGTGGATTCTTATAAAGTGCCGTATATCGCAGACGGAAAACGCGACATTGGCGGCTTTGCCAATATATCTACTTTAGTAAAACAAGAGAAAGCAAAAAATAAAGCCACCTTTTATTTTGATGCTGGAGACTATTTCACCGGCCCTTATATCAGCAGTCTGACAAAGGGCGAAGCAATAATTGACATTATGAATACCATGCCTTTTGACGCAGTATCAATCGGCAATCATGAGTTTGACCATGGCTGGGATAATGCCCTGCGACAATTAAGCAAAGCGAATTTTCCTGTTTTATTGGGCAATGTTTATCATAAAGAGAGTGAGAAACCCTTCTGGAACAAGCCCTACACCATCCTGGAAAAAGATGGCATCAAGATTGGTATTATTGGGCTACACGGCGTATTTGCATTTAATGATACGGTCTCGGAGCTCTCTCTCCAGGGACTCGATAATGACAATAATAACCGCTTTGATAAATCTTCCGAGACCCTTAAGAATCAGGGGATTGAAGCACGTGATGAAGTGAAGTATTTGCAGCATTATATCGACGAGTTACGTGATAAGGTTGACCTCACTGTGGCGCTGGTTCATGAAGGCGTTCCGGCGCGTCAGTCCAGCATTGGCAATACAGATGTTAGACGCGCTCTTGATAAAGATATTCAAACCGCTAGCAAGGTGAAAGGATTGGATATTCTGATTACCGGGCATGCCCACGTCGGAACGCCAGAACCAATCAAAGTCGGCAACACCTTAATCCTTTCAACTGATAGTGGCGGTATCGATATTGGTAAATTAGTCCTTGATGTCAACCCTACAGCTCGTACCCATAAAATGAAGAGCTTTGAGCTGAAAACAGTTTATGCCGATGAATGGATACCCGATCCAACGACACAAAAAGTTATCAATGGCTGGAATAAAAAACTGGCGGATATTGTACGCCAACCAGTGGGTGAATCATCGATTGCATTAACTCGCGCCTATGGTGAGTCATCGCAACTAGGCAACCTGTTTACCGATGCAATGCTTGTCGCTGCTCCGACTGCACAGATTGCATTGATAAACTCCGGCAGCTTACGTGCGGATATAAATGCAGGCACGATTACCTTTGGCGACATTACCAGTACATTCCCCTTCAAGAATGAACTTACTGAAATGGATCTCAGCGGTAAGGATCTGCGTAACCTACTGGAACACGGGGCATCGCTTACCAATGGCATCCTGCAAATGTCAAAAGGCGCAGAAATGCGCTATACCCCGCAGAAACCAGTAGGTCAGCGCATAGTATCTTTTAAAATTAATGGTGAAGAGATCGTTGATACGAATATTTACCATGTTGCAACAACGACTTTCCTTGCACTGGGGGGCGATGGTTTTCTGGCATTCAAAGAAGGGAAAAATGTTCAGGTCCGCGCCGGAAATAACATGTCCGATGTCGTGATCGATTATTTGAAGAAAGGCCACAAGATTACGCCTGCACAGGTAAATGAAATGCGGGTGGACGTTAGCAAATAATAAAAAAATTATAATGCCATTCATTCACTGAATGGCATTATTTTCTCTAAATCAACAATAGATAATGAGATATATTTATGTGTATAAAAAAGCACGGGATAGCTTTATCGATTCTATTAATACCTTGCATTGGAAACGCTCAGGAAATTAAAAGTGAGGAAGGCTGGTTACATCAAAGCTTGAATGTCATTGGTCGCACAGACTCTCGCTTTGGCCCAAGGCTGACTAACGACCTCTACCCTGAATATACTGTAGCAGGAAGAAAAGACTGGTTTGATTTTTATGGTTATGTTGATCTACCAAAATTCTTTGGCGTCGGCAGTCACTATGATGTTGGGATCTGGGATGAGGGCTCACCACTATTTACGGAAATAGAACCTCGGTTTTCCATTGACAAATTCACCGGATTAAATCTTGCGTTCGGCCCTTTTAAAGAATGGTTCATTGCAAACAACTATGTCTATGATATGGGTGACAACCAGTTATCCCGGCAAAGTACATGGTATATGGGGCTTGGTACAGATATCGACACGGGTCTACCAATTAAGCTTTCTGCCAATATATACGCCAAGTATCAGTGGCAAAACTATGGTGCCGCTAATGAAAATGAATGGGACGGATATCGATTCAAAATAAAATATAGCATTCCTCTTACCCATTTATTCGGAGGGCGATTGGTATACAATAGTTTTACTAACTTTGATTTTGGCTCCGATCTTGCGGACAAATCACACAATAATAAACGAACCAGTAATGCTATTGCTTCAAGCCATATCCTTTCCCTGCTATATGAACACTGGAAATTTGCATTTACACTACGTTATTTTCACAACGGTGGACAATGGAATGCTGGGGAGAAAGTTAACTTCGGAGATGGTCCATTTGAATTAAAAAACACAGGATGGGGAACCTATACTACTATTGGTTATCAATTTTAAATCAGGTGATGTTTTAGATATTTTTACTTAATGCCATTTTGTAATTGTCATAAATAACTTCACCATTCACACTGTGAATTCATCGCTCAACACAAAAGCCCCCTTATTACCGGGGCACTGACCAAAGGCAAAATGACAATCAATCACCACCTCCGCAGGAGGTGGTTTAGAGGTGACAACAAAAGCTGGCAACTGCCAGCTTTTGTTCAATAATCACTACAACAACTGCGCCAGACGGTTAATATCCGACTGAATTGCCCCGGCGGTGACGTCGCGTCCCGCGCCTGGCCCACGGATCACCAACGGATTATCGCGATACCAGCGGCTTTCGATGGCAAAGACGTTATCGCACGGTAGTAGTGATGCCAGCGGATGGTCTTCTCGCACCGCTTCCACGCCTACTCGCGCTTTGCCGTTGGCATCGAAACGCGCCACGTAGCGCAACACCAGCCCCATTTCACGGGCCGCTTCCAACCGTTGTACCATCTGCTCATTAAGTTCATCGCCATTTTCAAAGAAATGGTCGATGCTTCCACCTTCGCAATGGGTTGGCACCAGTGATTCAACACGCACCTGGTCCGGTTCAATGTTGTAACCCGCTTCACGCGCCAGAATCACCAGCTTGCGCATCACATCTTTGCCGGAGAGGTCATCACGCGGGTCAGGTTCAGTTAAGCCCTGCTGCCACGCCTGATCCACCAGCTCAGTAAACGGCACGCTACCGTCGAATTGCAGGAACAGCCAGGAGAGCGTGCCGGAGAAGATCCCGCTGATCGACAAAATAGTGTCGCCGCTGTCGATCAGATCGCGCACGGTATGGTTGATCGGCAAACCTGCGCCGACGGTGGCGTTGTATAGCCAGTGACGCCCGGTTTTTTCGAACGCGTCGTGGATCTGGCGATATTTATTGCTGTCGCTCGCTCCCGCCAGTTTGTTGGCACTGATGACGTGAAAACCGTGGCTGGCGAAATCGAGGTATTGATCGGCCAGTTGCTGACTGGCGGTAACGTCCAGCACCACTAAATCATCATACGGATGGGCACGCATCCACAGGAACAGCGACTCTTCATCCTGCTCGACGGCTTCATCATTAAAGAAGGCTAGCGCACGGCTGGCGTCCAGCCCGTCATAGCTCAACAGGCTACGACGGCTGTCCACCACGCCTGCCAGCACAAATTCAAAGCCGGTGCGCGCCGAGAGCGTGCTCTGCTCACGGGCGAACAGTTCCAGCCAGCGGGAACCGATATTGCCCTTACCGAACAATACAAGGCCGATGCGTTTTTCTGCGCGGAAGACGGACTGATGCAGCCCCTGAATCAGGCTTTCGGTCGGCCCGGTGCGCAGTACTGCCACCAGGCTGATGCCGTCATCGGACTGCCAGGTAAACTCGACCGGCTGGCCTTTCAGTTGCTGCCAGAAGCGGTGGCAATGCAGCGGGTTACGGGTGACGCCCGCCCCAACCATCGCCACCAGCGCCAGCCCCTGACGCAGGCGCAGTTCGCCAGGTAATCCTGCTTCGTCGAGGATTTTCAGCGCACTATCGGCCACTTCCGAGGTGTAGCAAAATTGCAGCAACTGGCGATCGTTATGCACGCCAACCGCCAGTGGGCGCACCTGAGCACGTTTCAGGATTTGGTCGATCTCTTTATGCGCCAGTTTGAAATCCTGACTGGCGGGCACCTGAAACTCAATCAAACAGACATCATCGTGGCTGGTGACAATACGCGCGCCCGTACCGGAAGCCAGCACGCGTTCAATACGCGTAGATCCTTGATCCGGTGTATAGCTACAGCGCAGCTGCAGGTCGATTTCGCTGCCAGAAACTGGCTGTAAAGTACGCGCGTGCAACACTGGCGCGGCAAGACGCGCCAGTTCACTGGCTTCATCAAGACGCAGCAATGGCAGCAGACAGGCATCTTTCACTTTACGCGGGTCGGCACTATATACCCCGGCGACATCGCTCCAGATGGTTACGCGGGAAACCCCCGCCAGCGCACCGATTTGTGTCGCGGAATAGTCGGAACCGTTACGCCCCAGCAGCACCGTTTCACCGGCGTTGTTACGGCTGATAAACCCGGTCACCACCAGACGTTTGCCCGGATGTTGTACCAGTAGCTGTTGCAGCAACGGGTAAGAAAGCCCTTCATCAACCTGCGGCTGCGCGGCGCGTTCAGCGCGTAAAAACTCGCGGGCATCAAGCCAGGCCGCTGGCAGCCCTTGTTGATTAAGTACCGCAGACATCAGGCGCGCCGACCACACTTCACCGTGGCCCACCACTTCCGCATACACCGCATCGTTAATACCGCTGTCGAGCAGCGCCGCCAGGCGTTCCAGATCGCTGACAAAAGCGCTAATGAGGCTATCGGCTTCTTCAGCGGGTAGCAGGCCGCTAATCAGATCGCACTGATAGCGACGTAGCGTTTGTTGAACCTGATGCGCAGAGAGACGATCGGTCTGGCTTAGTTTCAACCAGTTAATCAACTGGTTAGTGGTGCTACCGGCGGCGGAAACCACCATCATATCGTCGGGCTGAGAGTACTCCGCCATAATGCCCGCGACACGCAAATAACACTTCACATCAGCCAGACTACTGCCACCAAATTTATGCAGTTGACGACCTTTCGCCCCTGCCTGCGCAATCACACTCATTTTTACCCCTTGTTTGCAGCCCGGAAGCCATTTTCCAGGTCGGCAATTAAATCTTCGCCATCTTCAATACCGGTGGAGATACGCAGCAGCGTCTCGGAGATCCCGGCGGCAGCACGCGCTTCTGGTGCCATGCCTGCATGTGTCATGGTTGCGGCGTGAGAGATTAAACTTTCCACTCCCCCTAATGATTCCGCCAGCGTAAACAACGACAGCCCACCCAGGAAACGACGCAGCGTCTGCTCATCGCCATCCAGTTCAAAACTCAACATTGCGCCAAAGCCTTTTTGCTGGCGCGCAGCAATTTCATGCCCTTGATTTTCCGGCAGCGACGGGTGATACAGTTTTTTCACCAACGGCTGGGTTTGCAGATATTTCACAATCGCCTGCGCGTTGCGCTGGGCCAGCTCCATACGCGGCACCAGAGTTCGCAAACCGCGTAGCAGCAGATAGCTGTCAAACGCGCCGCCCGTCACGCCAATATTGTTTGCCCACCAGGCCAGTTCGGTGACAACGTCCGGATCTTTAGCAATCACCACGCCGGCCACCACGTCTGAGTGACCGTTCAGATATTTCGTGCATGAATGCAACACCAGATCGGCACCTAATGCCAGCGGATTTTGTAATGCCGGGCTTAAGAAGGTGTTATCCACCACGCTCACCGCCCCGACTTCCCTTGCCAGATGGCAGATTTTCGCAATATCCACGACGCGTAACAATGGATTACTTGGGCTTTCTACCAGTACCAGTTTGGGTTTTTCTGCCAGCGCTGCCCGTAATGCTTGTTCATCGCCTTGATCAACAAACAGCACGCGATAACAGCCGCGTTTCGCCAGGCTGTCGAACAGGCGATAGCTGCCGCCGTAGCAGTCGTGCGGCGCAACCAGCAAATCGCCAGGTTTCAAAAAGACGGTCGTTACCAGGTGGATGGCAGACATGCCGGTATTAGTCAGCACTGCACCAGCACCGCCTTCCAGTTCAGCCAGCGCACGCTGAACCACATCGCGCGTTGGGTTGCCGCGACGCGAGTAATCATGCGCGCGCGGTTCATTAAATCCGGTAAAGTTATAGGTGCTGGAAAGATGGATGGGAGGGATAACGCAACCATACTGTTCGTCGTCATTTAACCCGCTACGCACTGCAATGGTGGCCTGTTTACGCGTCATGTGATGAAGTTCCCTGGGCTTGGTCGGTGAAATGTCAGGCACCAGAGTAAACATTGTGTTAATGGACGTCAATACATCTGGACATCTAAACTTCTTTGCGTATAGATTGAGCAAATCCCAAATAGCCGTTAAAATTATATGCATTATCACGCCGACAGGTGCATTACACGATGTCACGGTAACGCCTGTACGGTAAACTATGCGGGTTTACGGTCAGTACCCACATAAATTGTGTGGTCTGGTCTCAATTTATTGACGAAGAGGATTAAGTATCTCATGGCTGAATGGAGCGGCGAATATATCAGCCCATACGCTGAGCACGGCAAGAAGAGTGAACAAGTCAAAAAGATTACGGTTTCCATTCCTCTTAAGGTGTTAAAAATCCTCACCGATGAACGCACGCGTCGTCAGGTGAACAACCTGCGTCACGCTACCAACAGCGAGCTGCTGTGCGAAGCGTTTCTGCATGCCTTTACCGGGCAACCTCTGCCGGATGATGCCGACCTGCGTAAAGAGCGCAGCGACGAAATCCCGGAAGCGGCAAAAGAGATCATGCGTGAGATGGGGATTAACCCGGAAACGTGGGAATACTAAAGCGGAAAAGAGCGGCGCGGAGTTAACCAGCCGCTTTTTTCATACAAGGACGTTTAACTATGAAATACAGGCTACTGATCCTCAGCATGCTGGTTTCTGTGCCTGCCTTTGCCTGGCAGCCGCAAACTGGCGACATCATCTTTCAAATCTCTCGCTCATCGCAAAGTAAAGCGATCCAACTGGCGACCCATTCCGATTACAGCCACACCGGTATGCTGGTGATGCGTAACAAAAAGCCCTACGTTTTTGAAGCGGTCGGCCCGGTGAAATACACCCCGCTCAAGCAGTGGATCGCCCATGGTGAAAAGGGCAAATACGTTGTTCGCCGCGTTGAAGGCGGACTGAATACCGAACAACAGCAAAAACTGGCGCAAACGGCAAAACGTTATCTCGGCAAACCGTACGATTTCAGCTTCTCGTGGAGTGATGATCGCCAGTACTGTTCGGAAGTAGTGTGGAAGGTTTACCAGAACGCACTGGGAATGCACGTGGGTGAACAGCAAAAACTGAAAGAGTTCGATCTCAGCAACCCGCTGGTTCAGGCGAAGCTCAAAGAACGTTACGGGAAAAATATTCCGCTTGAGGAAACGGTGGTCTCGCCACAAGCCGTTTTCGATGCGCCACAACTCACCACAGTCGCCAAAGAATGGCCGCTGTTTTCGTGGTAATACGACCAAAATTCAGGCACAAAAAAAGCGCCGTGCGGCGCTTTTTTCGGAAATCCGGTCTTATTTGCTGCCCGGGATGTTGAAACGCTTGTTGAAGCGGTCAACACGGCCACCGGTAGCAACATCACGCTGTTTGCCAGTGAAGAACGGGTGGCACTTGCTGCACACGTCGAGGTTCAGATCATGACCAACGGTGGAGCGGATTTTCATTACGTTACCGCAAGAGCAGCTAGCAGTAATTTCTTCGTATTTCGGGTGAATATCTTTTTTCATGGGAAAACCTCGGTTTAAGGCCGCGTCGCTCTTCCAGCCCTAACGCCAGACACCACGCGATGTTAAAAGTATAGCTTCAATACGATCATTTCGTACGAAGGCGCGAAATCATACAGAAATTAACCAGCGTATGCAAACTGATCCGCACTCTTCTACGGCAATGTGTATACTAACCCACCGAATTTCAAGTCAGGATGATGCTATGCCCGTTGCCCACGTTGCCTTGCCCGTTCCGCTACCTCGTACCTTTGACTATCTGCTGCCAGAAGGCATGACGGTTAAAGCCGGGTGTCGCGTGCGCGTGCCGTTTGGCAAACAGCAGGAGCGTATCGGGGTTGTGGTGTCAGTTAGCGACGTCAGCGAGCTGCCGCTTAACGAGCTGAAAGCGGTAGTAGAAGTGCTGGACGTTGAGCCGGTATTTACTCACTCCGTCTGGCGATTACTGCTCTGGGCGGCAGATTACTATCATCATCCGATTGGCGATGTGCTGTTTCATGCCTTGCCGATTTTACTACGCCAGGGGCGGCCTGCGGCGAACGCGCCGATGTGGTACTGGTTTGCCACTGAACAAGGTCAGGCGGTGGATCTGAACAGCCTGAAACGCTCACCCAAGCAACAACAGGCGCTGGCAGCGTTACGGCAAGGCAAAATCTGGCGTGATCAGGTTGCCACGCTCGAATTTAATGATGCCGCGTTGCAGGCGCTGCGCAAAAAAGGTCTGTGTGATTTAGCAAGTGAAACACCAGAGTTTAGCGACTGGCGCACGAACTATGCCGTTTCTGGTGAACGGTTGCGATTGAATACCGAACAGGCCACCGCCGTTGGCGCAATTCATAGCGCGGCAGATACTTTTTCTGCCTGGCTGCTGGCGGGTGTTACCGGTTCCGGTAAAACGGAAGTCTATTTAAGCGTGCTGGAAAACGTGCTCGCTCAGGGCAAACAGGCGCTGGTGATGGTGCCGGAAATCGGCCTGACACCGCAAACTATTGCCCGTTTTCGTGAGCGGTTTAATGCGCCAGTGGAAGTTCTGCATTCCGGCCTGAACGACAGCGAGCGTCTTTCGGCGTGGTTGAAAGCGAAAAATGGTGAGGCGGCGATTGTGATCGGCACCCGCTCCGCGCTGTTTACGCCGTTTAAAAATCTCGGTGTGATTGTCATTGATGAAGAGCACGACAGTTCCTACAAGCAGCAGGAAGGCTGGCGCTATCATGCCCGCGACCTGGCGGTGTATCGTGCGCACAGCGAGCAAATCCCGATTATTCTTGGCTCCGCAACGCCCGCGCTGGAAACGTTATGCAACGTCCAGCAGAAAAAATACCGCCTGCTACGCCTGACCCGTCGGGCAGGGAATGCGCGTCCGGCAATTCAACACGTGCTGGATTTAAAAGGTCAGAAGGTGCAGGCTGGTCTGGCTCCGGCGTTAATCACCCGTATGCGCCAGCATTTACAGGCCGACAACCAGGTTATCCTCTTTCTTAACCGCCGTGGCTTTGCGCCTGCCTTGCTGTGCCACGACTGCGGCTGGATTGCCGAATGCCCACGTTGCGATCACTACTACACGCTGCATCAGGCGCAACAGCATTTGCGCTGTCACCACTGTGACAGCCAACGCCCGGTGCCGCGCCAGTGCCCTTCCTGCGGCTCCACGCACCTGGTACCCGTGGGGCTGGGCACCGAACAGCTTGAACAGACGCTCGCGCCAATGTTCCCTGGTGTGCCCATTTCTCGTATCGACCGCGATACCACCAGCCGCAAAGGGGCGCTTGAACAACAACTGGCGGAAGTACATCGCGGCGGTGCGAGGATTTTGATCGGCACGCAAATGCTGGCGAAAGGTCACCACTTTCCGGATGTGACGCTGGTGGCGTTACTGGATGTGGACGGCGCGCTGTTTTCTGCGGATTTTCGCTCGGCAGAGCGTTTCGCCCAGCTTTACACCCAGGTCGCCGGTCGTGCCGGGCGTGCGGGTAAACAGGGTGAAGTGGTGCTGCAAACGCACCATCCGGAACATCCTCTGTTGCAAACATTGCTCTATAAAGGCTACGACGCCTTTGCCGAACAGGCGCTGGCTGAGCGGCGAATGATGCAACTGCCGCCGTGGACCAGCCATGTGATTGTGCGTGCGGAAGATCATAACAATCAGCACGCGCCATTGTTCCTGCAACAACTGCGTAATCTCATTCTCGCCAGCCCACTGGCAGACGAGAAACTGTGGGTTCTCGGTCCGGTTCCGGCGCTGGCCCCTAAACGTGGTGGCCGCTGGCGCTGGCAGATATTGTTGCAGCACCCTTCCCGCGTGCGCTTGCAACACATCATTAGTGGTACGCTGGCGCTCATCAATACAATACCGGATTCCCGTAAGGTGAAATGGGTGCTGGATGTCGATCCCATCGAGGGCTAATGCGCAAACGATGCGAGGCGGATCGAAAAATTCAATATTCATCACACTTTTCATGAAAATTCTGTAACCGTTTTCACGCGCTATCTGCTAAAAATGTTGCCGATGTGAAGTAAACATGGAAGTAGTACGCCTGCCGTGCCGGGCGAGGAGTGAGTGTGAAAGCGAAGAAGCAGGAAACTGCCGCGACCATGAAAGACGTTGCCCTGAAGGCAAAAGTCTCTACAGCGACCGTCTCCCGAGCATTAATGAATCCCGATAAAGTCTCCCAGGCCACCCGTAATCGGGTTGAAAAAGCGGCCCGGGAAGTAGGTTATTTGCCGCAGCCTATGGGGCGCAACGTCAAACGTAATGAATCCCGCACCATTCTGGTGATTGTCCCGGATATCTGCGATCCCTTCTTTAGCGAAATTATTCGCGGTATCGAAGTTACGGCGGCAAATCACGGATATCTGGTGCTGATTGGCGACTGTGCGCATCAAAATCAGCAGGAAAAAACCTTTATCGATTTGATTATCACCAAGCAAATTGATGGCATGTTGCTGCTGGGTTCAAGGCTGCCGTTTGATGCCAGCATTGAGGAACAGCGTAATCTGCCGCCGATGGTGATGGCGAACGAATTTGCGCCGGAACTGGAGCTGCCTACAGTTCATATCGACAATCTGACCGCCGCATTTGATGCAGTAAATTATTTATATGAGCAAGGTCATAAACGGATTGGCTGTATAGCCGGTCCCGAAGAGATGCCGCTGTGTCACTACCGCCTGCAAGGCTACGTTCAGGCGCTGCGTCGCTGCGGCATTATGGTTGATCCGCAATACATCGCCCGGGGCGACTTCTCCTTTGAAGCCGGAAGCAAAGCGATGCAACAGCTGCTTGCTCTTCCGCAACCGCCTACTGCTGTCTTCTGCCATAGCGATGTAATGGCGCTCGGCGCACTTTCTCAGGCAAAACGCCAGGGGCTGAAAGTCCCGGAAGACCTTTCCATAATCGGTTTTGATAACATCGACCTGACGCAATTTTGTGATCCGCCGCTGACAACCATCGCGCAGCCGCGTTACGAAATCGGTCGGGAAGCTATGCTGTTATTGCTTGATCAAATGCAGGGGCAACACGTTGGCAGTGGCTCTCGTTTAATGGACTGCGAACTTATCATCCGGGGATCAACGCGCGCGTTACCTTAAAGTAAACCTTTAAGACTGCCGTGACTGGTCAAAGGCCCGCCGCTTAAGTAACATGGCGGGCTGACGAACGAATAAATACAGCGAAACGATAGTGGCACAACGAGATTATGTACGCCGCAGCCAACCGGCACCTTCGCGGCGAAAAAAAAGCACCTCACGGAAAAAGCAACGAAATCTGCCTGCGGTTTCTCCCGCAATGGTCGCTATTGCTGCCGCCGTTCTTGTGACCTTTATCGGTGGTCTGTACTTCATTACGCATCACAAGAAAGAAGAGTCCGAGACACTGCAAAGCCAGAAAGTGACCGGAAACGGATTACCACCGAAACCAGAAGAACGCTGGCGCTACATTAAAGAGCTGGAAAGTCGCCAGCCGGGTGTGCGTGCACCAACAGAACCTTCTGCCGGTGGTGAAGTGAAAACGCCGGAGCAACTGACACCAGAACAACGTCAGCTTCTTGAACAAATGCAGGCTGATATGCGCCAGCAACCAACGCAACTGGTTGAAGTCCCATGGAATGAACAGACGCCGGAACAGCGTCAGCAAACGCTTCAACGTCAGGCACAACAGCGTCAGATTCAGGCGGCTCAACAGCAGCAGCGTCAGGCTGAGCAGGCATATCAACAACCGCGTACCGCGCAAGCGCAGCAACCACCGCGCCAGACGCAGCAGACTCGCCAGGCGGCTCAGCAGCCGTACCAGGATCTCCTGCAAACGCCAGCACACACTGCCGCGGCGCAGCCGAAGTCACAGCAAGTCGCGCCTGTTAGCCGGGCCGCTGACGCGCCAAAACAGACGGCGGAGAAAAAAGACGAGCGGCGCTGGATGGTACAGTGCGGTTCGTTCCGAGGCGCGGAACAGGCAGAGACGGTACGTGCTCAGCTGGCGTTCGAAGGCTTTGACTCGAAAATTACCACCAACAATGGCTGGAATCGTGTGGTGATTGGCCCGATTAAAGGGAAAGAAAATGCCGACGGCACCCTGAATCGCCTGAAGATGGCGGGTCATACAAACTGTATTCGACTCGCTACCGGGGGTTGAAACCCTCAAAATCCCCCCCATCTATAATTGCATTATGCCCCGTACTTTTGTACGGGGTTTGTACTCTGTATTCGTAACCAAGGGGTCAGCTCGTGACAACTATAGTAAGCGTACGCCGTAACGGCCATGTGGTCATCGCTGGTGATGGTCAGGCCACGTTGGGCAATACCGTAATGAAAGGTAACGTGAAAAAGGTCCGCCGTCTGTACAACGACAAAGTCATCGCGGGCTTTGCGGGCGGTACTGCGGATGCTTTTACGCTGTTCGAACTGTTTGAACGTAAACTGGAAATGCATCAGGGCCATCTGGTCAAAGCCGCCGTTGAGCTGGCAAAAGACTGGCGTACCGATCGCATGTTACGCAAACTTGAAGCACTGCTGGCAGTCGCGGATGAAACCGCTTCACTGATCATCACCGGTAACGGTGACGTGGTGCAGCCAGAAAACGATCTTATTGCTATCGGCTCCGGCGGCCCTTACGCCCAGGCTGCGGCGCGCGCGCTGTTAGAAAACACTGAACTAAGCGCCCGTGAAATTGCTGAAAAGGCGTTGGATATTGCAGGCGACATTTGCATCTATACCAACCATTTCCACACCATCGAAGAATTAAGCTACAAAGCGTAAGGATCTCCCATGTCTGAAATGACCCCACGCGAAATCGTCAGCGAACTGGATAAGCACATCATCGGCCAGGACAACGCCAAGCGTTCCGTGGCGATTGCACTGCGTAACCGCTGGCGTCGCATGCAGCTTAACGAAGAGCTGCGCCATGAAGTGACCCCGAAAAATATCCTGATGATCGGCCCGACCGGTGTCGGTAAAACTGAAATCGCTCGTCGTCTGGCTAAGCTGGCGAATGCGCCGTTCATTAAAGTTGAAGCGACCAAATTCACCGAAGTGGGCTATGTAGGTAAGGAAGTGGATTCTATTATCCGCGATCTGACCGATGCCGCCGTGAAAATGGTACGCGTCCAGGCTATTGAGAAAAACCGTTATCGCGCTGAAGAACTGGCAGAAGAACGTATTCTCGACGTGCTGATCCCACCGGCTAAAAACAACTGGGGACAGACCGAACAACAGCAGGAACCGTCCGCTGCTCGTCAGGCATTCCGCAAAAAACTGCGTGAAGGCCAGCTCGATGACAAAGAAATCGAGATCGATCTTGCCGCAGCACCGATGGGCGTTGAAATTATGGCGCCTCCGGGAATGGAAGAGATGACCAGCCAGCTGCAGTCCATGTTCCAGAACCTGGGTGGTCAGAAACAAAAAGCGCGTAAGCTGAAAATCAAAGACGCCATGAAGCTGCTGATTGAAGAAGAAGCGGCGAAACTGGTGAATCCGGAAGAGCTGAAGCAAGACGCTATCGACGCCGTTGAACAGCACGGGATCGTGTTTATTGACGAAATCGACAAAATCTGTAAGCGCGGCGAGTCTTCCGGTCCGGATGTTTCTCGTGAAGGTGTTCAGCGTGACCTGCTGCCGCTGGTAGAAGGTTGCACCGTTTCCACCAAACACGGGATGGTCAAAACTGACCACATTCTGTTTATCGCTTCTGGCGCGTTCCAGATTGCGAAACCGTCTGACCTGATCCCGGAACTGCAAGGTCGTCTGCCAATCCGCGTTGAACTGCAGGCACTGACCACCAGCGACTTCGAGCGTATTCTGACCGAGCCGAATGCCTCTATCACCGTGCAGTACAAAGCACTGATGGCGACTGAAGGCGTAAATATCGAGTTCACCGACTCCGGTATTAAGCGGATCGCGGAAGCAGCATGGCAGGTGAACGAATCTACCGAAAACATCGGTGCTCGTCGTTTACATACTGTTCTGGAGCGTTTAATGGAAGAGATTTCCTACGACGCCAGCGATTTAAGCGGTCAAACCATCACTATTGACGCAGATTATGTGAGCAAACATCTGGATGCGTTGGTGGCAGATGAAGATCTGAGCCGTTTTATCCTATAATCGCGTTCAATCATTTTCATCATTGTTTGATGGGGCTGAAAGGCCCCATTTTTATTGGCGCGTATTATGACTGAACAACAAATTAGCCGAACTCAGGCGTGGCTGGAAAGTTTACGACCTAAAACCCTCCCCCTCGCCTTTGCTGCAATTATCGTCGGGACGGCGCTGGCATGGTGGCAAGGTCACTTCGATCCGCTGGTCGCCCTGCTGGCACTGATTACCGCCGGACTGCTTCAAATTCTCTCTAACCTCGCTAATGATTACGGCGATGCAGTAAAAGGCAGCGATAAACCTGACCGCATTGGCCCGCTACGTGGCATGCAAAAAGGGGTCATTACCCAGCAAGAGATGAAACGGGCGCTCATTATTACCGTCGTGCTCATCTGTCTCTCCGGGCTGGCACTGGTTGCAGTGGCGTGCCATACGCTGGCCGATTTTGTCGGTTTCCTGATTCTTGGCGGGTTGTCGATCATTGCCGCTATCACCTACACCGTGGGCAATCGTCCTTATGGTTATATCGGTTTGGGTGATATTTCCGTACTGGTTTTCTTTGGCTGGTTAAGCGTCATGGGCAGCTGGTATTTACAGGCTCATACATTGATTCCGGCACTGATCCTTCCGGCGACCGCATGCGGCCTGCTGGCAACGGCAGTACTGAACATTAATAACCTGCGTGATATCAATAGCGACCGCGAAAATGGCAAAAACACGCTGGTAGTGCGCTTAGGTGAAGTGAACGCGCGTCGTTATCATGCCTGCCTGCTGATGGGCTCTCTGGTGTGTCTGGCGCTGTTTAATCTCTTTTCACTGCATAGCCTGTGGGGCTGGCTGTTCCTGCTGGCGGCACCATTACTGGTGAAGCAAGCCCGTTATGTGATGCGGGAAATGGACCCGGTGGCGATGCGACCGATGCTGGAACGCACTGTCAAGGGAGCGTTACTGACTAACGTGCTGTTTGTTTTAGGGATATTCCTAAGCCAGTGGGCAGCATAACTGACAAATATCAATTAACAATTGATGATTTTGCCAACAGCCCACATAGCGCGATATACTGAAAATTCTCGCAGCAACTGAATGTTAAGCCTATGAAATACGATACTTCCGAGCTTTGTGACATCTATCAAGAAGATGTTAACGTCGTGGAACCGCTGTTCTCCAACTTTGGCGGACGGGCGTCGTTTGGCGGACAAATAATCACGGTAAAATGTTTCGAGGACAACGGGTTGCTGTACGATCTGCTCGAACAGAATGGCCGTGGTCGTGTTCTCGTCGTTGATGGCGGTGGTTCTGTTCGTCGCGCACTGGTCGATGCTGAGCTGGCGCGTCTGGCAGTACAAAATGAATGGGAAGGCCTGGTCATTTACGGCGCGGTGCGTCAGGTAGATGACCTGGAAGAGCTGGATATCGGCATCCAGGCGATGGCAGCAATTCCAGTCGGTGCCGCTGGCGAAGGCATTGGCGAAAGCGATGTCCGCGTTAATTTTGGCGGCGTCACCTTCTTCTCCGGTGACCATCTTTATGCCGACAATACCGGAATTATTCTTTCAGAAGATCCGCTGGATATTGAATAAGTACCTGCCATGCGTTAAAAGGGGAATTAAATTCCCCTTTTTTATATGCAAAATATTCATAAAGACTATCGTTTGTTTTTATTTAATTCATTTTAAATATCAATAGTTCACATCTGACAATATAAATTAATTATCGATAAATCATTTCATAAAAATATGCAGCATTAAAAATTAATGCTATATGGTAAATTAACTATTCTGGGAATAGGGATATGAATCATCGTTAGTAGCGAACGTATTATATAATAAGGGATTGATATGAGATACGTTATCTTATTAATACTATGGATAATAACTACTTTTCTTAGTCATCTTCAGCACAGCAACCTACTGTCTGGAGATCCTGGCATGGTTGGTGAGTATATCGGTTCAGTATTTCTGGGGCCGTTGTTACTTCCCGTGCTTGTGTCAGGTATTCTGTGCGCATTTATTAAAAAAAAACGTAACTTCGCCAGTTTTACTCGCGGGTGCTGTTGGGTATTGGGAATCCTGCTTTTATCCAAAGTCGGCAATACGTTTCGTATGTTTACCCCGTGGCAATATACCTTTGAGAATGCTGCGATAACCGTGACTATCCCGAACCGACACTGGAATACGGTTTCCATTAGTACTAATAAAACCATTGATATAAGAAGTGAGGATAATAGCGTCTTCATTTCTGCTTTCCGCCTGCCCGCAGGACGTAGCGCCGATGACCCGCTGGAAGCGTTAAAGAAGAAGCAGCGAGACAATCTCAAGGATCAATACAATGAGGAAGCCTTCCAGTTTCATGATTGTAATGCCAAACATTTCACCTGTAAGTATCAGGATGTGTTGATAAATTTTGATGGTCAGCAGAAAAGAACCATCAGTGTTTATCTTGAAGACACCCCCAGGGCTGTGGGGATCATTGCATTAATGGCGCCAGATACGACAGATAAATATCGCCAACAGGCGATGGAGATTATGCTTTCCGCTAAAAATGCAGTGAAGTAAAAAATAAGGCGCCTTGCGGCGCCTCTGCGTGGAAGAGATTAAACCTCTTCCATGCGACCCAGCAGGGCCTGCAGACGTTCCTGCCAGCCGTTCTGCTGTTCTTTCAGATGGTTGTTCTCACGCTCCAGCTCTTCGCGCTGATGCTGGGCATTTTGAACTTCCTGCGACAGTGAGTTGTTTTTTTCTTTCAGCTCTTCGATTTCCATCTGCAACAGAGTGATGGTATCAATCGCCTGCTGTACTTTTGCTTCCAGTTTCTCAAACACTTCTAATGACATTGTCATACCTCTCCTGAATTGCAAGGCGTTGATGGATAAAAAATCCTCGTCCCGATTACCGGTGACGCCTTAATAAATACGAGCGCACTTTAGTTAGCTCCGATTGTATGAAGCCGCGCCATCGCTGTCCAGCGGCACGCCTTGCAGATTACGGTTTGCCACACTTTTCATCCTTCTCCTGGAGACATAATCCACGCAAATCGAAAATGTTAATAAATTTGTTGCGCGAATGATCTAACAAACATGCATCATGTACAATCAGATGGAATAAATGGCGCGATAACGCTCATTTTATGACGAAGCACACACATTTTAAGTTCGATATTTCTCGTTTTTGCTCGTTAACGATAAGTTTACAGCATGCCTACAAGCATCGTGGAGGTCCGTGACTTTCACGCATACAACAAACATTAACTCTTCAGGATCCGATTATGAGTCAAACATCAACCTTGAAAGGCCAGTGCATTGCTGAATTCCTCGGTACCGGGTTGTTGATTTTTTTCGGTGTGGGTTGCGTTGCAGCACTAAAAGTCGCTGGTGCGTCTTTTGGTCAGTGGGAAATCAGTGTCATTTGGGGACTGGGGGTGGCAATGGCCATCTACCTGACCGCAGGGGTTTCCGGCGCGCATCTTAACCCCGCTGTTACCATTGCATTGTGGCTGTTTGCCTGTTTCGACAAGCGCAAAGTTATTCCTTTTATCGTTTCACAAGTTGCCGGCGCTTTCTGCGCTGCGGCTTTAGTTTACGGGCTTTACTACAATTTATTTTTCGACTTCGAACAGACTCATCACATTGTTCGCGGCAGCGTTGAAAGTGTTGATCTGGCTGGCACTTTCTCTACTTACCCGAATCCTCATATCAATTTTGTGCAGGCTTTCGCAGTTGAGATGGTGATTACCGCTATTCTGATGGGGCTGATCCTGGCGTTAACGGACGATGGCAACGGTGTACCACGCGGCCCTTTGGCTCCCTTGCTGATTGGTCTACTGATTGCGGTCATTGGCGCATCTATGGGCCCATTGACGGGCTTTGCCATGAACCCAGCGCGTGACTTCGGTCCGAAAGTCTTTGCCTGGCTGGCGGGCTGGGGCAATGTCGCCTTTACCGGCGGCAGAGACATTCCTTACTTCCTGGTGCCGCTTTTTGGCCCTATCGTTGGCGCGATTGTAGGTGCATTTGCCTATCGCAAACTGATTGGTCGCCATTTGCCTTGCGATATCTGTGTTGTGGAAGAAAAGGAGACCACAACTCCTCCAGAACAAAAAGCTTCGCTGTAATATGACTACGGGACAATTAAACATGACTGAAAAAAAATATATCGTTGCGCTCGACCAGGGCACCACCAGCTCCCGCGCGGTCGTAATGGATCACGATGCCAATATCATTAGCGTGTCACAGCGCGAATTTGAGCAAATCTACCCAAAACCAGGCTGGGTAGAACACGACCCAATGGAAATCTGGGCCACCCAAAGCTCCACGCTGGTAGAAGTGCTGGCGAAAGCCGATATCAGTTCCGATCAAATTGCAGCTATCGGTATTACGAATCAGCGTGAAACCACTATTGTCTGGGAAAAAGAAACCGGCAAGCCTATCTATAACGCCATTGTCTGGCAGTGCCGTCGTACCGCAGAAATCTGCGAGCATTTAAAACGTGACGGTTTAGAAGATTATATCCGCAGCAATACCGGTCTGGTGATTGACCCGTACTTCTCTGGCACCAAAGTGAAGTGGATCCTCGACCATGTGGAAGGCTCTCGCGAGCGTGCACGTCGTGGTGAATTGCTGTTTGGTACGGTTGATACGTGGCTTATCTGGAAAATGACTCAGGGCCGTGTCCATGTGACCGATTACACCAACGCCTCTCGTACCATGTTGTTCAACATCCATACCCTGGACTGGGACGACAAAATGCTGGAAGTGCTGGATATTCCGCGCGAGATGCTGCCAGAAGTGCGTCGTTCTTCCGAAGTGTACGGTCAGACTAACATTGGCGGCAAAGGCGGCACGCGTATTCCAATCTCCGGGATCGCCGGTGACCAGCAGGCGGCGCTGTTTGGTCAGTTGTGCGTGAAAGAAGGGATGGCGAAGAATACCTATGGCACTGGCTGCTTTATGCTGATGAACACCGGCGAGAAAGCGGTGAAATCAGAAAACGGTCTGCTGACCACCATCGCCTGTGGCCCAACTGGCGAAGTAAACTATGCGCTGGAAGGTGCGGTGTTTATGGCAGGCGCATCCATTCAGTGGCTGCGCGATGAGATGAAGCTGATTAATGACGCCTACGATTCCGAATATTTCGCCACCAAAGTGCAAAACACCAACGGTGTGTATGTGGTTCCGGCCTTTACCGGGCTGGGTGCGCCATACTGGGATCCGTATGCGCGCGGGGCGATTTTCGGTCTGACTCGTGGAGTGAACGCTAACCACATTATACGCGCGACGCTGGAGTCTATTGCTTATCAGACGCGTGACGTGCTGGAAGCTATGCAGGCCGATTCTGGTATTCGTCTGCACGCCCTGCGCGTGGACGGCGGCGCAGTGGCAAACAATTTCCTGATGCAGTTCCAATCCGATATTCTCGGCACGCGCGTTGAACGCCCGGAAGTTCGCGAAGTCACCGCATTGGGTGCGGCCTATCTTGCTGGTCTGGCGGTAGGCTTCTGGCAGAACCTCGACGAGCTGCAAGAGAAAGCGGTGATTGAGCGCGAGTTCCGTCCTGGCATCGAAACCACCGAGCGTAATTACCGTTACGCTGGCTGGAAAAAAGCGGTTAAACGCGCGATGGCGTGGGAAGAACACGACGAGTAGTATCAGGCATCTGAACCAATTGCCTGATACTGATCGCCTGATGCGACGCTTACGCGTCTTATCAGGCCTACGAGCCGATGCCATTTTGTGTAGGCCGGATAAGGCGTTCACGCCGCATCCGGCATGTCGTAGACTCTGAAATCGTGCGGGGGCAACCCCCGCACACATCAATAATCCTGCCCTTCCCCTGTGCTACACTTCGCGCCATTCCTTACTGCTTAGAGTTTGCTATGAGACGAGAACTTGCCATCGAATTTTCCCGCGTCACCGAATCTGCGGCGCTGGCTGGCTACAAATGGTTAGGACGCGGCGATAAAAACACCGCGGACGGCGCGGCGGTTAACGCCATGCGTATTATGCTCAACCAGGTCAACATTGACGGCACCATCGTCATTGGTGAAGGTGAAATCGACGAAGCACCGATGCTCTACATTGGTGAAAAAGTCGGTACCGGTCGCGGTGATGCGGTAGATATTGCTGTTGATCCGATTGAAGGCACGCGCATGACGGCGATGGGCCAGGCTAACGCGCTGGCGGTGCTGGCAGTAGGCGATAAAGGCTGCTTCCTCAACGCGCCGGATATGTATATGGAGAAGCTGATCGTCGGACCGGGAGCCAAAGGCACCATTGACCTGAATCTGCCACTGGCAGATAACCTGCGCAATGTTGCGGCGGCGCTCGGCAAACCGTTGAGCGAACTGACGGTAACGATTCTGGCGAAACCACGCCACGATGCTGTTATCGCAGAAATGCAGCAACTCGGCGTACGCGTATTTGCTATTCCAGACGGCGACGTTGCGGCCTCAATTCTCACCTGTATGCCAGACAGCGAAGTTGACGTGCTGTACGGTATTGGTGGCGCGCCGGAAGGCGTGGTTTCTGCAGCGGTGATCCGCGCATTAGATGGTGACATGAACGGTCGTCTGCTGGCGCGTCATGACGTCAAAGGCGACAACGAAGAGAATCGTCGCATTGGCGAGCAGGAGCTGGCACGCTGCAAAGCGATGGGCATCGAAGCCGGTAAAGTATTGCGTCTGGGCGATATGGCACGCAGCGATAACGTTATCTTCTCTGCCACCGGTATTACCAAAGGCGATCTGCTGGAAGGTATTAGCCGCAAAGGCAATATCGCGACTACCGAAACGCTGCTGATCCGCGGCAAGTCACGCACCATTCGCCGCATTCAGTCTATCCACTATCTGGATCGCAAAGACCCAGAAATGCAGGTGCACATCCTCTGATTGATTTGATCGATTGAGCCTTCCAGTCCTTCGGGACTGGAATTTTTTTGTTCGGAGAACGAAGATAAGGCAAGTCAATCAAAACAGGAGAAAAACATGGCTGATTGGGTAACAGGCAAAGTCACTAAAGTGCAGAACTGGACCGACGCCCTGTTTAGTCTCACCGTTCACGCTCCCGTGCTTCCATTTACTGCCGGGCAATTCACCAAACTAGGCCTTGAAATTGACGGCGAACGCGTCCAGCGTGCCTATTCCTACGTTAACTCTCCTGATAATCCCGATCTGGAGTTTTACCTGGTGACCGTCCCCGATGGAAAATTAAGCCCACGATTAGCGGCACTGAAACCGGGCGATGAAGTACAGGTGGTTAGCGAAGCAGCTGGCTTCTTTGTGCTGGATGAAGTACCAGATTGCGAAACGCTATGGATGCTGGCAACCGGTACAGCGATTGGCCCTTATTTATCAATTCTGCAACTGGGCAAAGATTTAGATCGCTTCAAAAATCTGGTTCTGGTTCACGCCGCACGTTATGCCGCCGACTTAAGTTATCTGCCACTGATGCAAGAACTGGAAAAACGCTACGAAGGGAAACTGCGCATTCAGACGGTGGTCAGTCGGGAAACGGCGGCGGGTTCGCTCACCGGGCGAATACCGGCGTTAATTGAAAGTGGTGAACTGGAAAGTGCGGTGGGCTTGCCGATGGATAAAGAAACCAGCCATGTGATGCTGTGCGGCAATCCACAGATGGTTCGCGATACGCAACAGTTGCTAAAAGAAACCCGGCAGATGACGAAACATTTACGTCGTCGACCGGGCCATATGACAGCGGAGCATTACTGGTAAGCGGTTACTTATCGATAAACGGCACGATGAGCAGATCCGCTTTCAACTTATTGATCATCCCGCGGTATGCCGGCATCAAACGGTTGATAAATGAGTGGTGATGACCACAGACAAGGAGGTCGCACTGCTCTTGTTGCATAATATCCAGCAGTGTTTCCGGCATTTCCCCACGTTCAATACGCAGTTTTGTCTTCGGCCATTGAATATTTTTCGTCAGTTTATACAGCTTGTTATCCGACTTATTCTTCAACAATTGAAGAATATCCTCTGTTGCAGGGAAGTAGATACCCGGATACAACTCGCTTAAGCCATCATCAATATGAATTAACGTCAGGTGAGCGTCATTATGTCTGGCGAGCTCCAGGGCTTTATTCACCAGTAAGGCATCTTCTTCATTCCCGGAAATTGCCACGCCAATGTGTTTATAAGCCATGTTTAACTCCTTCTAAAGCAACTCCATCAAGCTAACGAACGCAGTGATAACTCAAAAATAATCATCTCGGCCTGGCATGAGAAGGTGAAGGCCGCATCAAGCTCAACTTGCCCCTCCAGATCCTTAATCTTATAGGCCACGCTGGCCCCTTCATCCGCAGAGGATGCAGCGGCGGCAAGCTCTTTCAGTTTAGTCATAAAGGACTCTGCTTCTTCGCGGGTGGCAAAAAAGCGCGAAAACTTACTGGTACAGTTGTCGTTATCAATCACCGTACCGATATCAATCGCACATCCTTTAGTACTGCATTTATCTACGACATCTTTCATAGGGCACCTCTGTATATTCGCCTCTCTGTCGATTACGACTTAAGAATAATGCGCCGTTAAGGGAAGAACAAACAAGTAATGATCTTATGGATTACCATTTTTTTTGATATTGCTTAAGGTGAAGAGATCAGAAGGATTTTCCGGGCATTGTCATTTTCAACGTGGAAATAACAAACCCGGAAAAAAATAGCAGTAAGAGATATAATAAAGGTTAATTACTTGATTTATTGTCGGCTTTATACTTCACATCCTGAGTATCTTTACCATATTTATTTTCGCCTTGTGTGCCAACAAACGCACCAAGATCGATAAGCATCATCACCAGAATCAACGTCGGGACAAAACGCCCCACCGCCCATTGCCAGACACCAGGTAAAATCGCCCAGTTACCCGCCAGCAGCATCCACGCCACAATCATCAGAAATGCCCATGCGCCGGAACGCCCGCGATCATGCAAGCGCTTAACGGTTACTGCCGCTGTTGGCCAAAGCAAGCACACAAGGCAAAACGCCGCGGTCTGAATATCGAGTAAATTTTTACCCGCCAGTGAGAAAAGCACCAGCATGCCTGCGAACCACAGGCCTATCCAAATCCAGAAATCACGGCGTCCAATACGCCCTTTAAATGAAAATAACCATTGCTGTATGGTCATGTAAGTTCCTTGATGGTTGTCTTTTCCAGGATTCTACCCTTTTGACAAGGGCGACAGATATCGTTTTAATCGGAGCCAGTCATAACAAAAGGTACTGTCAATGAAGCCAGGGTGTACGCTGTTTTTTCTCTTATGTTCTGCATTAACCGTTACAACAGCGGCGCATGCACAAACACCAGATACGGCAACGACCGCGCCTTATCTGCTGGCTGGAGCCCCTACTTTCGATCTCTCCATCAGCCAGTTTCGAGAAGACTTTAACAGCCAGAATCCCAGCCTGCCACTGAACGAATTTCGTGCCATCGACAGCAGTCCCGACAAAGCCAATCTCACTCGTGCTGCCAGTAAAATTAATGAGAACTTGTATGCTTCTACAGCGCTGGAGCGCGGTACCTTAAAAATCAAAAGCATTCAAATGACCTGGCTACCCATCCAGGGGCCAGAGCAAAAAGCCGCGAAAGCGAAAGCACAGGAATACATGGCGGCGGTGATCCGCACACTCACCCCATTAATGACTAAAACACAAAGCCAGAAAAAGTTGCAGTCACTGCTAACGGCGGGGAAAAACAAACGTTATTACACCGAGACTGAAGGTGCACTACGCTATGTTGTCGCGGATAACGGCGAAAAGGGGCTGACCTTCGCTGTTGAACCGATTAAGCTGGCGCTATCTGAATCGCTTGAAGGTTTGAATAAATGACAAAAAGCAAAGCCTTTGTGCCGATGAATCTCTATACTGTTTCACAGACCTGCTGCCCTGCGGGGCGGCCATCTTCCTTTATTCGCTTATAAGCGTGGAGAATTAAAATGCGACATCCTTTAGTGATGGGTAACTGGAAACTGAACGGCAGCCGCCACATGGTTCACGAGCTGGTTTCTAACCTGCGTAAAGAGCTGGCAGGTGTTGCTGGCTGTGCGGTTGCAATCGCACCACCGGAAATGTACATCGATATGGCGAAGCGCGAAGCTGAAGGCAGCCACATCATGCTGGGTGCGCAAAACGTGGACCTGAACCTGTCCGGCGCATTCACCGGTGAAACCTCTGCTGCTATGCTGAAAGACATCGGCGCACAGTACATCATCATCGGTCACTCTGAACGTCGTACTTACCACAAAGAGTCTGACGAACTGATCGCGAAAAAATTCGCGGTGCTGAAAGAGCAGGGTCTGACTCCGGTTCTGTGCATCGGTGAAACCGAAGCTGAAAACGAAGCGGGCAAAACTGAAGAAGTTTGTGCACGTCAGATCGACGCGGTACTGAAAACTCAGGGTGCTGCAGCATTCGAAGGTGCGGTAATCGCTTACGAACCAGTATGGGCAATCGGTACTGGCAAATCGGCAACTCCGGCGCAGGCACAGGCTGTTCACAAATTCATCCGTGACCACATCGCTAAAGTTGACGCTAACATCGCTGAACAAGTGATCATCCAGTACGGCGGCTCTGTAAACGCGTCTAACGCTGCAGAACTGTTTGCTCAGCCAGACATCGACGGCGCGCTGGTTGGCGGTGCTTCTCTGAAAGCTGACGCTTTCGCAGTGATCGTTAAAGCTGCAGAAGCGGCTAAACAGGCTTAAGTCTGACAGGTGCCGGATTTCACATCCGGCACTTAACTCGCCTCAACGCAAAATCTCACATTGATGATCCTGAATCTCCTCGGCTGAAGCACGATTCAGTGTCAGTAGATTTCGTTGTGTCGCCAGCAATACAAATGAGTTATCACTCTGCCGTACCATTGCCAGTCCATAGCTTCCCATATGTTCCCGCGCCTCTGGTACTTCTTCCGCCAGCATCATAAATGGACTGCGTTGTACCAGTTCGCTTTCCGTTACCCGACGCGCCAGGTATTCATGCCCGTGCAAACCACCTGGCAGTGGCAACCAGCGGCTGCTGATGTTCGCCAGATTGTTATCCAGCTGTTCGCGCACATCAGGACGAATACAAGAGATATGAATATGAAAATGGTTTTGCGTACGCCCGGTGCGAGAGTTGATCGCCAAAGAAACTGCGCGATCGGGAACCGGCTGGCCGTATTTTTTGCTCATAAAATCACGCGCCTGCCAGGCCAACCAAAAGAAGTTCGGCGTTGAAGGATCGGTCAACAAAGGACTTTCAGTACCGTTAATACGATACGTTGGCATCAACAGATATTGCAGTGGGCCATTAAGATCTTTTAAAACCACGTATCCGGCATTAGGTTTGACTTCCGCACATGGCGAAGGATTTTGATTTTGCTGCTGATTGGGCAAACATTCCTCAAGGACAATCTTACGTAATGTATCCGACTCTTCACCGGTTAATTTCCAGTAACCAATACCGGCAGCCACAACGGCGATAACTATCATCACCAAAAAAAGAAGACCCGCTTTTTTCATCTTTTTTTCCCTGTACCTCAAAGAGATGCAAGGGTAACGCAAAATCGTGACAAATAAAAAACCCGGTCGCGAGAAACCACCGGGGTTGATAATTATCCTGGGGAAATCAGCGTTTGCTGATCTGATCGAACGTACCGCCGTTAGCAAAATGCTCTTTTTGCGCTTTCGTCCAGCCGCCGAACTCTTCATCAATGGTGAATAACTTCAATTTTGGAAACGCATTTTCGTACTTTTTCGCTACCTCAGCGTCGCGCGGACGGTAGTAGTTTTTCGCGGCAATTTCCTGACCTTCTGGCGAGTAGAGATATTTCAGGTAGGCTTCCGCCACCTCTTTAGTACCTTTTTTCTCAACCACTTTATCGACCACCGACACGGTTGGCTCTGCGAGGATAGACTCACTCGGCGTGACGATTTCGAATTTATCTTTCCCCAGTTCATTCGCTGCCAGCAGAGCTTCGTTTTCCCAGGCAATCAGTACATCGCCAATTCCGCGCTCGACAAAAGTGTTAGTGGAGCCGCGCGCGCCAGAATCCAGAACTTCGACGTTTTTATACAGTGCCCGAACAAAATCCTGCGCTTTTGCCTGATCGTTGTTGTTGTGGTGCAGCGCGTAGCCCCAGGCAGCCAGGTAGTTCCAGCGCGCGCCACCAGAGCTTTTCGGATTAGGCGTGATCACCGAAACACCCGGTTTAATCAGATCGTTCCAGTCATGGATCTGCTTCGGATTGCCCTTACGTACCAGGAAAACAATGGTGGAAGTGTACGGTGCGGAGTTATCCGGCAGACGTTTGATCCACTCTTTATCAATCCGCCCGCGTTCCGCAATTGCGTCCACGTCATAGGCCAGAGCCAGAGTGACAACATCAGCTTCAATACCATTGATTACCGACGTCGCTTGTTTGCCTGAACCACCGTGTGACTGACGAATCACCACGTTATCGCCAGTTTGCTGTTTCCAGTGGGCGCTGAATGCCTTGTTGTACTGTTCGTACAATTCGCGCGTTGGATCATATGAAACGTTAAGAAGCTGAATATCCTTTGCCATAACGCTGGTTGCCGCCAGCAAAAATGTTAACCCTACGCCCCACTTGTTCATCGCCCGACTCTCTTATGTTGTGTTGTGATGAGCAAAGCGTGCCAGAAGGTTAACCAAACATTAAAGAATAAAAAAAGATTGGCTATAACTTGCGGGTATATGTTGGGGGATTAAAAAGGCGGAAGAAATCCGCCTCATATTGCTGAAAAAGTGCGCTTTGTCCATGCCATATGCGGCGCGAACGCCTTATACGGCCTACAAAAGTTTGCAAATTCAATAAATTGCAGAATTCATGTAGGCCTGATAAGCGAAGCGCATCAGGCATTTTTGCTTCTGTCATCGGTTTCAGGCTAAAGGAATCTGCCTTTTTCCGAAATCATTAATACAGTTTTTTCGCGCAGTCCAGCCAGTCGCCTTTGAACGGACGCTTCATGTTTTCGATAGCGTCGATGATGTCGTGGTGAACCAGCTGTTCGTTCTGGATACCTACACAACGACCGCCGTAACCTGCCAGCAGCAGATCGATAGCGTAAGCGCCCATACGGGAAGCCAGAATACGGTCGTAAGGCACCGGAGAACCACCGCGCTGGATGTGGCCCAGCACAGTTGCACGGGTTTCACGACCAGTTTCTTTCTCGATGAAATGCGCCAGTTCGTCAACATCACACATGTGTTCGGTAATCGCCACAATGGCGTGTTTCTTACCTTTCGCGATACCCGCTTTGATTTCATTTACCAGGTCATCACGGCTGAATTCAACTTCCGGAACTACAACGAATTCACAGCCACCGGCAATGGCCGCAGCCAGGGTCAGATCGCCACAATAACGACCCATCACTTCCACCACGGAAATACGCTGGTGAGAAGAAGAGGTGTCACGCAGACGGTCGATCGCTTCTACAACGGTGCTCAGCGCAGTGAAGAAACCGATAGTGTAGTCAGTGCCTTTGATGTCGTTGTCGATGGTACCCGGCAGGCCGATGCACGGGAAACCCATTTCGGTCAGACGCATTGCACCCATGTAGGAACCGTCACCGCCGATAACCACCAGCGCGTCGATACCACGTTTTTTCAGGTTTTCGATAGCCACGGCGCGGATGTTCTCGTCGCGGAATTCCGGGAAACGCGCAGAACCGAGGAACGTACCGCCACGGTTGATCATGTCAGACACGCTGTAACGGTCTAGCTGTACCATACGGTCTTCATACAGACCCAGATAGCCGTCATAAATACCCATTACTTCCAGACCTTCTGTCAGCGCAGAACGAACAACCCCGCGAATTGCGGCGTTCATGCCTGGCGCATCACCGCCGCTTGTCAACACACCGATTTTCTTAATCATGACTACCTCTGAACTTTGGAATGCAAAATGAAATCTGTTGCCGGAAGTCTTCTTGCACATCGAAGTGATCCAACGAATGTGCAAATAGTATAACAATCACTTCCTGCTGAATTGATTCAGGTCAGGCCAAATGGCGGTATTTTATACACAAAATGCGGGTCTGGCTCTCTTTTATACTGATTATGAAAGCATAGACCGTTTACCCTCCCTGGGTACGACGGAACAGGGATCCTGATGGATAATCACATCCGATCCCGGAAAACGCCGTAAAATAGCCTGCTCTACCTGATCCGCCACCATATGTGCCTGAACCAAAGGCAGAGAGTCTTCCATTTCCAAATGAATCTGAATAAAGCGGGTCGGCCCTGACTGCCGCGTGCGAAGATCGTGAGCGCCGCTAACACCCGGCCAGGAAGTCACGATATCAATAATTTCTTGTCGTTCGTCATCGGGCAAAGCGCGATCCAGTAATGACTGTACCGCCTCATATCCCATGCGTAACGCGCTATATAAAATATAGATGCCGATTCCCAATGCAAACAAAGCATCGGCGCGATGCCAGCCGTACCAGGACAACCCCAGCGCCAGCAGAATTGCGCCGTTCATCATAACATCAGACTGGTAATGTAGCATATCTGCCCGCACCGCCTGGCTTTGCGTCCGGCGCACCACCCACCGCTGAAACGAGACAAGGATAATCGTACAAATTAGCGCCACAATTGTCACGATAACCCCGACGCCTGGATCTGTCATCGGTGTTGGAGATACCAGATGTTGAATACCCGTCAAAAACAGGAATAGTGCCGAACCGGAGATAAACATACTTTGCGCCAGCGCCGCGAGGGACTCAGCTTTACCGTGACCAAACGAGTGATTATCGTCGGCAGGTTGCAGGGAATATCGCACCACCAGTAAATTCGTCAACGACGCGCCGATATCCACCAGCGAATCCACCAGCGCGGCGAGAATACTCACCGACCCGGTATACCACCATGCAAAAATTTTAATCAGCAATAGCAGCGAAGCCATCGCCGTTGCAGCAATCGCCGCCCGACTGACCAGCCGTCCATAAGATTGATTCATAAATACTCCCGCTATCAACTGACGGTAGTATAACGGAAGCAAATCATCTGCAATGCATTAAGCAGTAGGCAAATTGAGGATAAAAAAAACCCCCACATCATGTGGGGGAAGACAGGGATGGTGTCTATGGCAAGGAAAACAGGGTTTACTACTGGGAACGTGAGTTGCTACTACTCAATAGCTTCAACGATGAACTTTTTTGCCATTGCGTCACGTCGCGCAACTGCTCCATTCGTTGTTGATGTTTCTCGTTTAAAACCGCTTGCTGCTCCGGCGTTAACAGGCGATACATTTGGTTGCGGACTTTTGCCATCTCAACCTGACGAGCAATTTGCTCATTCGCCATTTTTTCTGCCTGTGCGCGCACAGCGTTTTCATCAAAATTTTCTGCGGTGACAAGGCGATGCATTGTCTCCAGTTCGCTAACATTAACAGGAGGCTGTTCGTGCCGGGCCTGTTGCATAAGATCTCGCATCTGCTGACGCTGATGTTCGGTTAAACTTATGCCGTCGAACATATGGCTCTGCGTACTGCGCTGCGTAAGTTCTTCACCCGGATGCCAGTTATCGCCTGAACCGACTTCAGCAGCGTGGCTTAATGAACTGACTGCCAGCGTTGAGGCCATGACGGCAGCGGTAACTATGCGCATCATTTGCTCCCAAAATCTTTCTGTCGCGATTCAACGATAGAGAGTTTACGATTCAGGCTGCAAACATGCGTCAGGGGGTGTAAAACAACGTAAAGTCATGGATTAGCGACGTCTGATGACGTAATTTCTGCCTCGGAGGTATTTAAACAATGAATAAAATCCTGTTAGTTGATGATGACCGAGAGCTGACTTCCCTGTTAAAGGAGCTGCTCGAGATGGAAGGCTTCAACGTGATTGTTGCCCACGATGGGGAGCAGGCGCTTGATCTTCTGGACGACAGCATTGATTTACTTTTGCTTGATGTCATGATGCCGAAGAAAAATGGTATCGACACATTAAAAGCACTTCGCCAGACACACCAGACGCCTGTCATTATGTTGACGGCGCGTGGCAGTGAACTTGATCGCGTTCTCGGCCTTGAGCTGGGCGCAGATGACTATCTCCCGAAACCGTTTAATGATCGTGAGCTGGTGGCACGTATTCGCGCGATCCTGCGCCGTTCGCACTGGAGCGAGCAACAGCAAAACAACGACAACGGTTCACCGACACTGGAAGTTGATGCCTTAGTGCTGAATCCAGGCCGTCAGGAAGCCAGCTTCGACGGGCAAACGCTGGAGTTAACCGGCACTGAGTTTACCCTGCTCTATTTGCTGGCACAGCATCTGGGTCAGGTGGTTTCCCGTGAGCATTTAAGCCAGGAAGTGCTGGGCAAACGCCTGACGCCTTTCGACCGCGCTATCGATATGCACATTTCCAACCTGCGTCGTAAACTACCGGATCGTAAAGATGGTCACCCGTGGTTTAAAACCTTGCGTGGTCGCGGCTATCTGATGGTTTCTGCTTCATGATAGGCAGCTTAACCGCGCGCATCTTCGCCATCTTCTGGCTGACGCTGGCGCTGGTGTTGATGTTGGTTTTGATGTTACCCAAGCTCGATTCACGCCAGATGACCGAGCTTCTGGATAGCGAACAGCGTCAGGGGCTGATGATTGAGCAGCATGTCGAAGCGGAACTGGCGAACGATCCGCCCAACGATTTAATGTGGTGGCGGCGTCTGTTCCGGGCGATTGATAAGTGGGCACCGCCAGGACAGCGTTTGTTATTGGTGACCACCGAGGGCCGCGTGATCGGCGCTGAACGCAGCGAAATGCAGATCATTCGTAACTTTATTGGTCAGGCCGATAACGCCGATCATCCGCAGAAGAAAAAGTATGGCCGCGTGGAACTGGTCGGTCCGTTCTCCGTGCGTGATGGCGAAGATAATTACCAACTGTATCTGATTCGTCCGGCCAGCAGTTCTCAATCCGATTTCATTAACTTACTGTTTGACCGCCCGCTATTACTGCTGATTGTGACTATGTTGGTCAGTACACCGTTGCTGTTGTGGTTGGCCTGGAGTCTGGCAAAACCGGCGCGTAAGCTGAAAAACGCGGCCGATGAAGTTGCCCAGGGAAACTTACGCCAGCACCCGGAACTTGAAGCGGGGCCACAGGAATTCCTTGCCGCTGGTGCCAGTTTTAACCAGATGGTGACCGCGCTGGAGCGCATGATGACCTCTCAGCAGCGTCTGCTTTCTGATATCTCTCACGAGCTGCGCACCCCGCTGACGCGTCTGCAACTGGGTACGGCGTTATTGCGCCGTCGTAGTGGTGAAAGCAAGGAACTGGAGCGTATTGAAACCGAAGCGCAACGTCTGGACAGCATGATCAACGATCTGTTGGTGATGTCACGTAATCAGCAGAAAAACGCGCTGGTGAGTGAGACCATCAAAGCCAACCAGTTGTGGAGTGAAGTGCTGGATAACGCGGCGTTCGAAGCGGAACAGATGGGCAAGTCGTTTACAGTTAACTTCCCGCCGGGGCCGTGGCCGCTGTACGGCAACCCAAACGCCCTGGAAAGCGCGCTGGAAAACATTGTTCGTAATGCTCTGCGTTATTCCCATACGAAGATCGAAGTAGGCTTCGCGGTAGACAAAGACGGTATCACCATTACGGTGGATGATGATGGTCCTGGCGTTAGCCCGGAAGATCGCGAGCAGATTTTCCGTCCGTTCTATCGCACCGATGAAGCGCGCGATCGTGAATCTGGCGGTACGGGCTTAGGGCTGGCGATTGTCGAAACAGCTATCCAGCAGCACCGTGGTTGGGTGAAGGCAGAAGACAGCCCGCTGGGCGGTTTACGGCTGGTGATTTGGCTGCCGCTGTATAAGCGGAGTTAAACTCCGCATTTGTAGGCCGGATAAGGCGTTTACGCCGCATCCGGCGTTTGAGCAGAATGCCTGATGCGACGCTGGACGCGTCTTATCAGGCCTACTCTCCGGGGGTTATTTTCCCCACAACCGGCGGGAAAAATCTTCAATCTTGCCGCTAAGTCGGCGCTTCTGCATCGTTCGCGTCCAGCTTTTCGATAGTCCGGCTGCGGAAAGCAAACGGTGATACTGCTCATCATCAAACGGCATATGCCATGCGATGGCGGCAGCCTCCTGCACGGTCACATCACTGACACGGGAAACCAACTCCAGCGGCGCATCAGCAGATACCAACCCTGGCGCAATCACGCTATACAACCACCCCACTTTACCCGTGTTTTGCATCAACTGCGCTATATCGCTGATATCAAAATGGTAATTGAGTTTATAGCAAGGGGAGCGTGGCTGGCTGACCTGAATTAATGCCTCTCCCCAGCGGAAAATATCGCCAATATAAACATTACTTTCCGTCAGACCGTCGGTTGAGAGATTTTCGCCAAACGCAGGCGCAACAAACAGCTCCGCCTGTTCCGGAAATTCCCGCGCCCAGTAGAGATAATGCTCACGAGGATAATGACACAGCGCTCTGTCTGGCCCACCGTGAACGACTTTCTCTGCCTGCTCGTCACCTTCCAGCCCCAGCTCTGTAAGCATCAATTCGCCATCAACCTGGATTTTGGCAATTGCGCTGGGTTTGCCTTCGGGATAAGCCTGAATCTTGCCCGTGTATACATCAACCGGATATCGCATCTGTTCCCTCTCCACGAGAAATTTCCCCATTAGACCATATTTATTTTATGTCAGGCGTGCTGTTTTCGCGGTATGTATCCAGGCAGGAGCTCAATAGCAAACCGGACGAACGTTAGTTCATCCGGCTGTGGGGATTAAGGAGGCAGGTTTATTTTACCGTGCCTAAAATTTCGATTTTCGCCACTCTGGCTTTGACTTTACGTGACCAGATAGAGGTAAGAATTGGCACCAGAATCGAAGTCACAATGACCGCCGTCGCGACCAGCGAAGTTGCTGCCGGAGCCATCGGTTTAAACGCAGGCACCATTTCTGCAATCAGCACAGGTGTCGCTACCGCGGCCCCTGCGGAACTGGAAGCGGCAATTCCGGCAGTGCCATCGCCACCGCCAATCAATTTATCGGCGATAATCAACGGAATACCGGTCACGATAATTACTGCCACACCCAACAGGATCCCCAGCAAACCTGTCTGGGCAATTACAGTCAAATCAATGGTATTGCCCAGCGCGAAGGCAAAGAATGGAATCAGCGTCTGCACCGCTTTGCTGAAAAATTCTCGTAATTCAGGGTCAAGGTTCCCAAGGGCAAAGCCCACCAGGAACGGTAATACTGCGCCGACGAAAACATGCGGTTCAAACGAGGCAATCCCGGCAGTGCCCAGAATAATCATCGTCATGAGCGGCCCGGACTCCAATGACATCAACACAAATGCCCCAGCTTCTTCTTTCGTACCGTACTGCTGCATGATGGAAGCGTAAAGCCCGCCGTTGGTCATATCCATCGCCGCCACCAGCGCCAGCGTTGAAAGTCCGGCAAAGAATCCAACTTCAACACCATGTTCCGGAATAATGCGCGAGGCAATTGCCGCAACCACCCACGCGACGGCAATTTTTGTTACCACCAGCGTACCGGATTTACGCAATACCGTTCCCGTCGCGCTTAATTTTATTGACGCCCCCATGCAAAAAAACCACACCGCCAGAATGGGCACCGTACCGGTAATCATCCCGTTGGTGAATGATCCAAAATATTTCCCCGCCCCCGGCGAGAAGGTGTGGCACAGTGCGCCAAGGAATAGCGGGACAAGCATCATCCCCCCCGGGATTTTCTCAATCGAGCGTTTTATCTGCATTTCCATCACCTGTCGGCATATTTTTAAGGGCTGATGCGTAATTCCTCAATGGAGCATCAGTGTTGATGAAAACGAAGATAGACATTCATTTAATCAATAAAAGTGATCAAAACCACATCAATTGAAACACTGTTTTATTTTTATCGGATCATTGTTTTTATTTTGAAATTGATCACAAAAAAACCACCGCCGTTGGCGATGGTTCATTTTTTAAGCTGATATGCGGCGTAAACGCCTCATTGCAGCAGGCGGCAAATGATTATTTTTTCGCCGCGAAACGTGCCGCTGCTTCGTCCCAGTTCACCACGTTCCAGAACTCTTTGATGTAGTCCGGGCGGCGGTTCTGGAATTTCAGGTAGTAAGCGTGTTCCCACACATCTAGGCCCAGAATCGGGAAGCCGGAAGCGCCAGAAATGGCTTCACCCATCAGCGGGGAGTCCTGGTTAGCAGTAGAAACCACCGCCAGTTTATCGCCTTTCAGTACCAGCCATGCCCAGCCGGAGCCAAAGCGGGAAGCTGCCGCTTTCTCAAATTCTGCTTTGAAGTTATCAACGGAGCCGAAGTCACGTTCGATAGCCGCTTTCAGGTCACCCTGTAAGGTGGTGCCTTTTTTCAGACCTTTCCAGAACAGGCTGTGGTTAGCGTGACCGCCAGCGTTGTTGCGCAGTACGGTTTTCTTGTCTGCTGGCAGCTGGTCCAGTTTGGTGATCAGCTCTTCAACCGGCAGGTTGGCAAATTCTGGCAGGCTTTCCAGCGCCGCGTTGGCGTTGTTGACGTAGGTCTGATGGTGTTTGGTGTGGTGGATTTCCATGGTCTGCTTATCGAAGTGCGGTTCCAGGGCATCGTAAGCATACGGCAGGGATGGCAGGGTATAGCTCATATTCATCTCCAGTATTGTCGGGCGGCCGATTGTTAATGCCGCGTAAGCAGTTGGTTCATTATAGTTAATTAAATGATGTTGAAAATGATTATCAATGCCGTACTTTTCGTAAGGGTATGGTTTTGCAGGAAAATGCCCGAGATGTGAAGCAAATCACCCACTTAATGCCGTGATTGCCAGTAAATCGACAACGGCGGCAACAGGCGAAAGGTTAATCGACAGCACGATTTTTACACTCATCTCGTCGGAGATGTGACGCGACGAAAAATGATGAGGATAAGAAGATGAGTAACGCGATTACGATGGGGATATTTTGGCATTTGATCGGCGCGGCCAGTGCAGCCTGTTTTTACGCGCCGTTCAAAAAAGTAAAGAAATGGTCATGGGAAACCATGTGGTCAGTCGGTGGGATTGTTTCGTGGATTATTCTGCCGTGGGCCATCAGCGCCCTGTTACTACCGAATTTCTGGGCGTATTACAGCTCGTTTAGTCTCTCTACGCTGCTGCCTGTTTTTCTGTTCGGCGCTATGTGGGGGATCGGTAATATCAACTACGGCCTGACCATGCGTTATCTCGGCATGTCGATGGGAATTGGCATCGCCATTGGCATTACGTTGATTGTCGGTACGCTGATGACGCCAATTATCAACGGCAATTTCGACGTTCTGATTAATACCGAAGGCGGACGCATGACGTTGCTCGGCGTTCTGGTGGCGCTGATTGGCGTAGGGATTGTAACTCGCGCCGGGCAGTTGAAAGAGCGCAAGATGGGCATTAAAGCCGAAGAGTTCAACCTGAAAAAAGGGCTGGTGCTGGCGGTGATGTGCGGCATTTTCTCTGCCGGGATGTCCTTTGCGATGAACGCCGCAAAACCGATGCATGAAGCCGCTGCCGCACTGGGCGTCGATCCACTGTATGTCGCTCTGCCAAGCTATGTTGTCATCATGGGAGGCGGCGCGATCATCAACCTCAGTTTCTGCTTCATTCGTCTGGCAAAAGTGAAGGATTTGTCGCTAAAAGCCGACTTCTCGCTGGCAAAACCGCTGATCATTCACAATGTGTTACTCTCAGCACTGGGCGGGTTGATGTGGTATCTGCAATTCTTTTTCTATGCCTGGGGCCACGCCCGCATTCCGGCGCAGTATGACTACATCAGCTGGATGCTGCATATGAGCTTCTATGTATTGTGCGGCGGTATCGTCGGGCTGGTGCTGAAAGAGTGGAACAATGCAGGTCGCCGTCCGGTAACGGTGTTGAGCCTCGGTTGTGTGGTGATTATTGTCGCCGCCAACATCGTCGGCATGGGCATGGCGAATTAATCTTTCTGCGAATTGAGATGACGCCACTGGCTGGGCGTCATCCCGGTTTCCCGGGTAAACACCACCGAAAAATAGTTACTATCTTCAAAGCCACATTCGGTTGAAATATCACTGATTAACAGGCGGCTATGCTGGAGAAGATATTGCGCATGACACACTCTGACCTGCCGCAGATATTGATTGATGGTCATTCCAGTCTGCTGGCGAAATTGCTGACGCAAAACGCGCTCACTGCACGATGCCTCATCACAAAATTTATCCAGCGCAAAGGGACTTTTCAGGCTGGCCGCCAGCCGGGTAATCAGCTTATCCAGCAATGTTTCGCTGGATGTTGGCGGCAACGAATCGCTGGTGTAACGATGGCGATTCAGCAACATCACCAACTGCCCGAACAGCAACTCTGCCATTTCGTTAGCAAACGGCACATGCTGACTACTTTCATGCTCAAGTTGACCGATAACCTGCCGTGCCTGCGCCATCCCCACGCTACCTAAGCGCCAGTGTGGTTGCCCTGCGCTGGCGCTAAATCCCGGAATCGCCCCCTGCCAGTCAAGATTCAGCTTCAGCCGCTCCGGGCAATAAATAACATTCTGCAAAACCAGATCGTTAACGGAAGCGTAGGAGTGTTTATCGTCAGCATGAATGTAAAAGAGATCGCCACGGGTAATGCGATAAGGGCGATCGTTGAGTACATGCAGACCATTACCGCGCCAGACAATTACCAGCTCACAAAAATCATGTGTATGTTCGGCAAAGACATCTTGCGGATAACGGTCAGCCACAGCGACTGCCTGCTGGTCGCTGGCAAAAAAATCATCTTTGAGAAGTTTTAACTGATGCGCCACCGTGGCTACCTCGGCCAGAGAACGAAGTTGATTATTCGCAATATGGCGTACAAATACGTTGAGAAGATTCGCGTTATTGCAGAAAGCCATCCCGTCCCTGGCGAATATCACGCGGTGACCAGTTAAACTCTCGGCGAAAAAGCGTCGAAAAGTGGTTACTGTCGCTAAATCCGCAGCGATAGGCGATGTCAGTAACGCTGGCCTCGCTGTGGCGTAGCAGATGTCGGGCTTTCATCAGTCGCAGGCGGTTCAGGTAACGCTGAGGCGTCAGTCCCGTTTGCTGCTTAAGCTGCCGATGTAGCGTACGCAGCGAAAGAGAAAATTGATCCGCCACGGCATCCCAATTCACCTCATCGGCAAAATGGTCCTCCAGCCAGGCCAGCAGCAAGTTGAGACGTGATGCGCTGTTTTCCAGGTTCTCCTGCAAACTGCTTTTACGCAGCAAGAGCAGTAATTGCATAAACAAGATCTCGCGACTGGCGGTCGAGGGTAAATCATTTTCCCCTTCCTGCTGTTCCATCTGTGCAACCAGCTGTCGCACCTGCTGCAACACGCTGTGGTTAACGCGCCAGTGAGACGGATACTGCCCATCCAGCTCTTGTGGCAGCAACTGATTCAGCCCGGCGAGAAACTGAAATCGATCCGGCGAGCGATACAGCACATTGGTCAGACACAGATTATTGGTATGTTCATACAGATGCCGATCATGATCGCGTACGAAACAGACCGTCCCACCGGTGATGGTATAGGGCTGCCCATTAAACACATGAATACCCGTGCCATGTTCGACAATCACAATTTCATGAAAATCATGATGATGTTCAGGAAAATCCGCCTGCGGGAGCCGGGGTTCTATCGCCACGGACGCGTTACCAGACGGAAAAAAATCCACACTATGTAATACGGTCATACTGGCCTCCTGATGTCGTCAACACGGCGAAATAGTAATCACGAGGTCAGGTTCTTACCTTAAATTTTCGACGGAAAACCACGTAAAAAACGTCGATTTTTCAAGATACAGCGTGAATTTTCAGGAAATGCGGTAAGCATCACATCACCACAATTCAGCAAATTGTGAACATCATCACGTTCATCTTTCCCTGGTTGCCAATGGCCCATTTTCCTGTCAGTAACGAGAAGGTCGCGAATTCAGGCGCTTTTTAGACTGGTCGTAATGAAATTCAGCAGGATCACATTATGACCTTTCGCAATTGTGTCGCCGTCGATCTCGGCGCATCCAGTGGGCGCGTGATGCTGGCGCGTTACGAGCGTGAATGCCGCAGCCTGACGCTGCGCGAAATCCATCGTTTTAACAATGGCCTGCATAGCCAGAACGGTTATGTCACCTGGGATGTGGATAGCCTGGAAAGTGCCATTCGCCTTGGATTAAACAAGGTGTGCGAGCAAGGGATTCGTATCGATAGCATTGGGATTGATACCTGGGGCGTGGACTTTGTGCTGCTCGACCTACAGGGTAAGCGTGTGGGTCTGCCCGTTGCTTATCGCGATAGCCGCACCAATGGCCTGATGACGCAGGCACAACAGCAACTCGGCAAACGCGATATTTATCAGCGTAGCGGCATCCAGTTTCTGCCCTTCAATACGCTTTATCAGTTGCGTGCGCTGACGGAGCAACAACCTGAGCTTATTCCACACATTGCTCACGCTCTGCTGATGCCGGATTACTTCAGTTATCGCCTGACCGGCAAGATGAACTGGGAATATACCAACGCCACCACCACGCAACTGGTCAATATCAATAGCGACGACTGGGACGAGTCGCTACTGGCGTGGAGCGGTGCCAACAAAGCCTGGTTTGGTCGCCCGACGCATCCGGGTAATGTCATTGGGCACTGGATTTGCCCGCAGGGTAATGAGATTCCGGTGGTCGCCGTTGCCAGCCATGATACCGCCAGCGCGGTTATCGCCTCGCCGTTAAACGGTTCACGCGCCGCTTATCTCTCTTCTGGCACCTGGTCATTGATGGGCTTCGAAAGCCAGACACCATTTACCAATGACACGGCGCTGGCAGCCAACATCACCAATGAAGGCGGGGCGGAAGGTCGCTATCGGGTGCTGAAAAATATTATGGGCTTATGGCTGCTTCAGCGGGTGCTTCAGGAGCGGCAAATCAACGATCTTCCGGCGCTTATCGCCGCGACACAGGCACTGCCGGCTTGCCGCTTCACCATCAATCCCAATGACGATCGCTTTATTAATCCTGACGAGATGTGCAGCGAAATTCAGGCTGCGTGTCGGGAAACGGCGCAACCAATCCCGGAAAGTGATGCTGAACTGGCGCGCTGTATTTTCGACAGTCTGGCGCTGCTGTATGCCGATGTGTTGCATGAGCTGGCGCAACTGCGCGGTGAAGATTTCTCGCAACTGCATATTGTCGGCGGCGGCTGCCAGAACACGCTACTCAATCAGCTATGTGCCGATGCCTGCGGTATTCGGGTGATCGCCGGGCCTGTTGAAGCCTCGACGCTCGGCAATATCGGCATCCAGTTAATGACGCTGGATGAACTCAACAATGTGGATGATTTCCGTCAGGTCGTCAGCACCACCGCGAATCTGACCACCTTTACCCCTAATCCTGACAGTGAAATTGCCCACTATGTGGCGCGGATTCACTCTACACGACAGACAAAGGAGCTTTGCGCATGACCACTCAACTAGAACAGGCCTGGGAGCTGGCGAAACAGCGTTTCGCGGCAGTAGGGATTGATGTCGAGGAGGCGCTGCGCCAACTTGATCGTTTACCCGTTTCAATGCACTGCTGGCAGGGCGATGATGTTTCCGGTTTTGAAAACCCGGAAGGTTCGCTGACCGGTGGGATTCAGGCTACTGGCAATTATCCGGGCAAAGCGCGTAATGCCAGCGAGCTACGTGCCGATCTGGAACAAGCTATGCGGCTGATTCCGGGTCCGAAACGGCTGAATTTACATGCCATCTATCTGGAATCAGATACGCCAGTCGCGCGCGACCAAATCAAACCAGAGCACTTCAAAAACTGGGTTGCATGGGCGAAAGCCAATCAGCTCGGTCTGGATTTTAACCCCTCCTGTTTTTCGCATCCGCTAAGCGCCGATGGCTTTACGCTTTCCCATGCCGACGACAGCATTCGCCAGTTCTGGATTGATCACTGCAAGGCCAGCCGCCGTGTTTCAGCCTATTTTGGCGAGCAACTCGGCACACCGTCGGTGATGAACATCTGGATCCCGGATGGCATGAAAGATATCACCGTTGACCGTCTCGCCCCGCGCCAGCGTTTACTGGCAGCACTGGATGAAGTGATCAGCGAGAAGCTGGATCCTGCGCACCATATCGACGCCGTTGAGAGCAAATTGTTTGGTATTGGCGCGGAGAGCTACACGGTTGGCTCCAATGAGTTTTACATGGGGTATGCCACCAGCCGCCAGACGGCGCTATGCCTGGACGCCGGACATTTCCACCCAACTGAAGTGATTTCCGACAAGATTTCCGCCGCCATGCTGTATGTGCCGCAGTTGCTGCTGCACGTCAGCCGTCCGGTTCGCTGGGACAGCGATCACGTAGTGCTACTGGATGATGAAACTCAGGCGATTGCCAGTGAGATTGTTCGTCACGATCTGTTCGACCGGGTACATATCGGCCTGGATTTCTTTGATGCCTCTATCAACCGCATTGCCGCGTGGGTCATTGGTACACGCAATATGAAAAAAGCCCTGCTACGTGCGTTGCTGGAACCTACCACTGAACTGCGCAAGCTGGAAGCAGCGGGTGATTACACTGCGCGTCTGGCGCTACTGGAAGAACAAAAATCATTGCCATGGCAGGCAGTCTGGGAAATGTATTGCCAACGTCACGATACCCCAGTGGGTAGCGAATGGCTGGAGAGCGTGCGGGCTTATGAAAAAGAAATTTTGAGCCAGCGTGGGTAAACACTGCCGGATGCGGCGCGAGCGCCTTATCCGGCCTACGGGTCGTGCATCCGACAACACCAAATTTACAGGAACACAGAACATGCAAAACATTACCCAGTCCTGGTTTGTCCAGGGAATGATCAAAGCCACCACCGACGCCTGGCTGAAAGGCTGGGACGAGCGCAATGGTGGTAACCTGACGCTGCGCCTGGATGACGCCGATATCGCACCGTATCACGACAACTTTCATGCACAACCGCGCTATATCCCGCTCAGCCAGCCCATGCCTTTACTGGCAAATACACCGTTTATTGTCACCGGCTCCGGCAAATTCTTTCGTAACGTCCAGCTTGATCCTGCGGCTAACTTAGGCGTCGTAAAAGTCGACAGCGACGGCGCGGGCTACCACATTCTCTGGGGGCTAACTCACGAAGCCGTTCCAACCTCTGAACTTCCGGCTCACTTCCTTTCCCACTGCGAGCGCATTAAAGCCACCAACGGTAAAGATCGGGTGATCATGCACTGCCACGCCACCAACCTGATCGCCCTTACCTACGTACTGGAAAACGACACCGCGCTCTTCACTCGCCAGCTTTGGGAAGGCAGCACCGAGTGTCTGGTAGTGTTCCCGGATGGCGTCGGCATTTTGCCGTGGATGGTGCCCGGCACGGACGAAATCGGCCAGGCGACCGCACAGGAAATGCAAAAACATTCGCTGGTGTTGTGGCCCTTCCACGGCGTCTTCGGCAGCGGTCCGACACTGGATGAAACATTCGGTTTAATCGACACCGCAGAAAAATCAGCACAAGTATTAGTGAAGGTTTATTCGATGGGCGGCATGAAACAGACCATCAGTCGTGAAGAGCTGATAGCACTCGGCCAGCGTTTCGGCGTTACACCACTTGCCAGTGCGCTGGCGCTGTAAGGAGCAAATATGATCCGCAAAGCCTTTGTCATGCAGGTTAACCCCGACGCCCACGAAGAGTATCAGCGTCGGCATAATCCAATCTGGCCGGAACTGGAAGCAGTGTTGAAATCTCACGGTGCGCATAACTACGCCATTTACCTCGACAAAGCGCGTAATCTGCTGTTTGCCACGGTAGAGATTGAATCTGAAGAACGGTGGAATGCGGTAGCCAGTACTGATGTTTGCCAACGTTGGTGGAAGTATATGACCGACGTTATGCCCGCTAACCCGGATAACAGCCCAGTCAGTAGCGAGCTGCAAGAAGTGTTTTACCTGCCGTAATTGCCCAATGTGCCGGAGACGCCTCCGGCACAATACTTTTAATTTCTACTTAAAAAAATAAACATATTGCACCTTCAATGAGTATATCCAGGCAAGTTATATTTCCCCGATACATTATGAGCAAATCACAAAAATAATGAATAACTCATTAATGATTCATGTCGTTTATTTAAATAACCATTATTTGCATTACTCCGCAAACCTGACCTTTCCCTCTATCTCGAATTGTCATCGTTTGCCGACATATCGACTCTCATCACTTAGTCGCTCCACCATTACAATGGGTTAAAATATATTTTATGGAGTTCGATTAATGGCTGCTCTTACTGCAAGCTGTATTCCCTTGAATATTCAGGGCAATAGCGATTATTCCATTCTGAGACAGCTGGCTACAATAGCATGTCAAAATGGTTTCATTACCGATTCTCATACGTTTCTGCAGATCCTACTGCGACGCGAAAAAATGCACTCCACGGGATTTGGTTCTGGCATTGCCGTACCACAAAAAGCGCCTGCGTTAAACTACCCTTCGTGTTATTCGCCCGCAAAGCACAGGCCATTAACTGGAAAGCCAGCGACGGCGAAGGCGAAAACCTGATTGTTAATCGTCTCGCCATCCCACATGGCTGGAGCGAACAGGAACGCCGTTTTCGTGGATTTTTTATTACCCTCGCCCAACCGCTCGAGGTGAATAACGAAGTCATTAACCATGTGTTGATCGCCTGTGCCGCCGCTGATGCGCGCCACGAGTTGAAAATATTCAGCTCTCTGGCAAGCGTACTATGTACGTATCCGGCGGAGACTATTGCCGGGCTAACGGGATATGAAGGGTGTATAGCGTTACTTCGTCAGGAGTGAATGATGTCGGATCCACGTTTGACACGGCTTAACGACGTGTAGGTCGGATAAAGCGTTTACGCCGCATCCGACCTTGTATTTCTCAGCAAAAATAAAAACGTTTAACGCAGGCGATTATAATCATCGACCATTTCGTTGTACTCGCGTAACGCTCGCGGAAATGAGTCGTCGACCATCCAGCTTGTGTTTGCATCCTGAAGTTGCTCTTTATCCCAGTCAGAATACGGAACTTTATCTCTGACGCGGCGAACATATTTTTTAGCCTCGAGTTGATACTGGTCTGCCGAATTAATGAACGAGAAATTCATACCGCCTTTATCCGCTTCTTTGGCCTGCGCCACCAGCGTTTCCAGTTCAGAGACTTTCTTCATTGCCGCATCAACATCAAACTTCTCTTGCGAAATCAGGTTATTAATTTGTTTCGCTGAAATCATGACTGCCAGGGAGTAGTAGTGGAATGTTTTTCCTTCTGTTTCTTCAATATTTTTCAGTTCCGCAAGCTGACGCTTATCGTTAATTTCCTGAATCGCCGCATGATAAGATTCTGCTACAGGTTCAAAGGCTTCAAGATTTTTTAAGAATGTCTGGTGCAGCGTTTTCCCTTTCGCAAACGCATCGTCTTTATAATTTTCCTGGGTGTAATATTTATCCATTTCGTTAATGGTATTACCCAACGCCACGGCAGCATCAATATAACTCACCGCCACGCCATCAATAGGTTGCAGCGCAGGCGTTAACGCCACAGCACTTTTTACGCCTTTTTCACACTCAGCGAGGTTGGATTCACTAATACCGTAGATACCATAAACAGTACGCTCTTCACCGGTAGGGCCCTGTTTAAAATCTTTCAGCCAGTCAGCATAACGCGCCAGACTGCTCTGTACAGGGATCTGTAACTTGTTGTAGCACTTGATATAGACATCCATTTTTTCGTCGAAAACCGCTTGTTCATCGACCACCGGTTGAGCAGGCGTTTCAGGTTTAACTTCTGCTTTTGTAACGGGAGCTTCAGCAGGTTTCGCTTCAGGAGCTGGTGCGGCAGGTTGACTATTGGCAGGCGGGGGCGTTTCTGTTTCGGATTTTTTATCGTCACAACCCGTGAGACCGAGGGCCATTATGGCGACTATAATAGCGGAAGATAATAAATTCCTTTTCATTTAATTGCCTTATAAATAGATAAATAAGAGAGTGAATATAATAAATGAAAAAAGAAAATGTCACTACACGCGTTTTGTTTATAAATAAAACGATAAAATTCACGAAATGAATAAATCCTGCAATTTAATATATATCGCAGGACTTATTTTAATTAATTACTCAAACGCTGCGGATGGGTATAAACCGTTGCCCGACCCG
>NZ_PTRX01000024.1:0-74734 GCF_002966045.1 Escherichia sp. MOD1-EC5189
CATATTGCGCCACTTCAGGATGCTGTAGATCTGGAAATCGCAACGGAGGAAGAAACCTCATTGCTGGAAGCCTGGAAAAAGTATCGGGTGTTGCTGAACCGTGTTGATACGTCAACTGCACAGGATATTGAATGGCCAGCACTGCCGTAGGGTAAAACATATAAATTCTATAATTAGATGTATCTTTCCATTTACGGCAAGGAAGGGGGCTTGGAAGACGTAAAGCATCTCACACCGAGATTATTTTTTATATGTCAGGTGTCTGAAGTTTTGCTTTGGCTCTTAAAATGGTTTGCCGCGAGGTTTTGAATTCCCGGGCAATGGCACTTATACTTACACCTGACTTAATTCGTTCGAATACCACCTGTTTCTGTTCTTCATTTAACACAGGTGGTCGACCAAAACGTTTCCCTGCGCCGCGGGCTCTTACTATCCCGGAATGAGTGCGTTCAAGTAAAAGGTCTCGTTCAAATTCAGCGACTGCTGAAATTACGTGCATCATCATTTTTCCTGTTGGACTGGTCAGGTCAATGCCCCCCAATGCTAAGCAATGCACTCTGATACCTGTTTCGGTCAGTTGTTCCACTGTTTTCCTGATATCCATTGCATTACAACCAAGGCGATCCAGTTTTGTCACAATCAATTGATCACCACATTTCAGGCGAGCAAGCAACCGGTTAAAACCAGGACGCTCACTGGTTGCTGCTGAGCCGCTAATGTGTTCTTCGATTATTTGCTGAGGTTTGATTTTAAAACCTGCACTTTCGATTTCCCGGCGTTGATTTTCGATGGTCTGATCCAGCGTTGATATCCGACAGTAAGCAAAAATTCGAGACATAGTGAGACTCTATACGAAATTGGTGTTCATATCATAATGCATCTCAGAAAATAATTTTGATTATTTTTGTGCATATTTGTATGTACACGTTCGAAAATAAACGAATGCGTATGCAACCCCGTAATTTTGGTGAGACCCAAAATCGATTTTGTGAAAAATGGCTTTAACTCGGTTTGTTTTTCGAGTTCCGGGCGGACTCAAGGAAGAAGAATAGTGTTGCGTGTTATTTTAACCAGATTTCAAGTTGTTTGATCGTGGAAAAGTGGAGCAAAATGTTGTTAAAGTGGAAAAATGATAAAAAAGTAAGTTTATTATATTACATTTTACCATTTAAATTTTGGTTGTCTTTAAGAACTGATATCGCTGTTTGTAATAATTCTTTGTTATCCAGCCATGATTTTTTCTTTATGTTTCCTTCAATGTAATCAAGCAATGTTCTGGTATTGATAGGTCTTCCCTGTTTTGCTACTTCCACTACAGCATCCCCTAGGATAATTCTTACTTCAGGAAGCTGCGCAGGGAACCACTTTAGGGTGTCTTTTGATTTCATGAAGATATTCCTTAAAATATTATTGATTTTCATTGCGATATTGTATGTCTGATTCAGGATATGTTGACTTATACATCGGTTTTGTCTGGGTTATTGGATATGCCAATCCCTAATTTTATTAGGGCATGACTAAAAATGCTGAATATGATAAGGAGAGAAGTGATTATCAGTATGCTGTTCATATAGCCTCGAATTAGTAATGTGTTATATATGATATAGTTGACAATTTTTATCTTGGGTGTTCTTAAAGTTCGTAGATAAACATTGTCGTTTCAGGTATACAGGAATGCTAACAGGTGGCAGCAAAAATCAGGCGGTTTATGGCGCAAGCTGAAGCGGCAACTGCAAACTATCTTATGCAGAGACTCTACACGGATTGGGTTTAAAAGTATACATAGATAACAGTTTTTATCTGAAAAAGAAAAATATCAAGGTGATATAGCCTATATGCCTTTGATGCGGAGGAATGAATGTGATGGGAGTGATGTATCTGAATAGTTGAAAAACCGCAGACACGCCTTATGCAAGAACGTGCTGCGGTTGGCTGGTAAATTTTTCGATAGTGTGAGTATTGAATGATTTCCAGCCGTTCTTGATTTTACGCATAAATCCATGAAAAAACTACTTATCTGTTGGGGAGTTTTTTTGGGGCATATATGGGACAGAAATAGGCCCCAGATAGACACTGAGATCGAACTTAGGATGCTTTTTAAAAAATGCAACTATCTGAAAAAACCTAGAAAACGCCAAGGAAACCACAGGATGGGAAAAAACACCTGTGAATTATGGATTTCCAGTTATATTCGCTCGGCGCAGCGTTAGTGTTTCATGAAATATTTTTTCCTGAATCATCAACGGCAATGGCGTTAATTCTGGCAATGGGAACCTACGGTGCAGGTTATGTGGCGCGTATTGTCGGAGCATTTATTTTCGGCAAAATGGGCGACAGAATCGGGCGTAAAAAAGTGCTCTTTATTACTATCACTATGATGGGGATCTGCACCACCTTAATTGGTGTGCTGCCGACCTATGCACAAATTGGTGTGTTTGCGCCAATTTTGCTGGTGACGCTGCGTATTATTCAGGGGCTGGGGGCAGGCGCGGAAATTTCCGGTGCCGGTACGATGCTGGCGGAATATGCGCCAAAAGGTAAGCGCGGAATTATCTCCTCATTTGTTGCTATGGGGACTAACTGCGGAACCTTGAGCGCAACGGCAATCTGGGCCTTTATGTTCTTCATTCTCAGTAAAGAGGAACTGTTGGCGTGGGGATGGCGTATACCGTTTCTGGCGAGCGTTGTCGTGATGGTCTTTGCTATCTGGTTGCGTATGAATCTGAAAGAAAGCCCGGTCTTTGAGAAGGTTAACGACAGCAACCAACCGACAGCAAAACCTGCACCTGCTGGTAGCATGTTCCAGAGCAAATCCTTCTGGCTGGCAACAGGGCTGCGTTTTGGTCAGGCTGGTAACTCAGGTTTAATTCAGACTTTCCTTGCAGGCTATTTAGTGCAGACGTTATTGTTTAACAAAGCAATTCCAACAGATGCATTGATGATCAGTTCGATTCTCGGCTTTATGACCATTCCGTTCCTTGGTTGGTTATCCGATAAAATTGGTCGCCGGATCCCGTATATTATTATGAATACCTCTGCGATTGTGCTGGCGTGGCCAATGCTTTCTATCATCGTAGATAAAAGCTATGCCCCGAGCACCATTATGGTTGCACTGATTGTGATTCATAACTGTGCGGTGCTGGGATTATTTGCTCTGGAAAACATTACCATGGCAGAAATGTTCGGCTGTAAAAATCGCTTTACCCGGATGGCCATTTCTAAAGAAATTGGTGGTCTTATCGCTTCCGGTTTTGGTCCTATCCTGGCGGGTATTTTCTGCACCATGACGGAATCCTGGTATCCGATCGCCATTATGATCATGGCATATTCAGTGATTGGTTTAATCTCTGCGCTGAAAATGCCAGAAGTGAAAGACCGTGATTTAAGTGCACAGGAAGATGCCGCGGAAGATCAACCGCGTGTTGTAACAGCTGCGCAACCTTCAAGAAGTCTGTAAATCCTCCATCCCTTCTCTTACCGGAGAGGGGATTTTTTATTCATATAACAAAACATGCAGCTTGCCATATTTAAATTTAAGGAATTGTTATGGGAAATAATTTGTTATCAGCAAAAGCGACGCTCCCTGTTTATGATCGTAATAACCTGGCCCCAAGAATTGTTCATTTAGGCTTTGGTGCATTTCACCGTGCGCATCAGGGCGTGTATGCCGATATTCTTGCTACGGAACATTTCAGTGACTGGGGATATTATGAGGTCAATTTAATCGGCGGCGAACAGCAAATTGCCGATTTACAACAGCAAGATAATCTTTATACCGTTGCGGAAATGTCGGCCGATGCGTGGACGGCTCGCGTCGTTGGCGTCGTTAAAAAAGCCTTGCACATACAAATAGATGGCTTAGAAACCGTGCTGGCTGCGATGTGTGAACCGCAAATCGCGATTGTCTCTCTGACAATCACCGAAAAAGGGTATTTCCACTCTCCGGCGACCGGACAGTTAATGCTCGATCACCCGATGGTCGTTGCCGACGTGCAAAATCCCCACCAGCCGAAAACTGCAACAGGGGTGATTGTTGAGGCGCTGGCTCGCCGTAAAGCGGCAGGACTTCCCGCATTTACCGTCATGTCATGTGACAACATGCCAGAAAACGGTCATGTTATGCGTGACGTTGTCACTTCCTACGCGCAAGCTGTTGATGTAAAACTGGCACAATGGATCGAAGAAAACGTGACTTTCCCATCAACAATGGTGGACCGTATTGTGCCCGCAGTGACAGAGGATACGCTGGCGAAAATCGAACAACTTACCGGTGTGCGCGATCCTGCTGGCGTTGCCTGTGAACCTTTCCGCCAGTGGGTAATAGAAGATAACTTTGTTGCCGGACGTCCGGAATGGGAAAAAGCGGGAGCCGAACTGGTTAGTGATGTGCTGCCTTATGAAGAGATGAAGTTGCGCATGCTCAACGGCAGTCATTCATTCCTGGCGTATCTGGGATATCTTGCGGGATATCAGCACATTAATGACTGCATGGAAGATGAAAATTATCGCCGTGCGGCACATGCCTTGATGTTGCAGGAACAGGCGCCGACGCTGAAAGTGCAGGGCGTGGATCTGCAAAATTATGCGGATCGACTAATTGAACGCTACAGTAATCCAGCGTTACGCCATCGAACCTGGCAGATTGCGATGGATGGCAGTCAGAAACTTCCGCAGCGTATGCTGGATTCCATTCGCTGGCATCTAAAACAGGGCAGCAAGTTCGATCTGCTGGCGCTGGGCGTCGCGGGTTGGATGCGTTATGTCGGTGGTATTGATGAACAGGGAAATCTGATAGAAATCAGTGACCCACTGTTACCTGTTATTCAGAAAGCTGTACAAAGTAGTGCCGAAGGGAAAGCGCGCGTCCAGTCATTGCTGGCGATTAAGGCGATCTTTGGTGATGATTTACCGGGCAATAGCTTGTTTACTGCAAAAGTGACGGAAGTGTACTTGTCGTTATTAGCGCATGGCGCGAAAGCGACCGTGGCGAAATATTCCGTGAAGTAAAAAAAGCAATGCCGCCATCGGCGGCATTCACACGCTTAGTTCATGCCGAGACGAATCAGGTCTAGTGGTGCCAGTTTCTCTTCACAACCTTCAACAACTACGGTTTTTCCGCGGCGGATTTGCTCAGCGGTCAGACCTTCAGTATCAATCGACAGGATCTTGCCAGTGTGACCGGTGCCGCTAACCATAACACGGCTGCCAGTGGTGATTGCGTTACGGTTACGATCGTAGGTCGTCATAGGTGTTTTCTCCTTTCTGATTTACAGTCGAAGCCCACGTAACGGGCGCAATATAAATACTCCTGTCGAGTGAAATATTTTTTGTTTTTGATCAAGCTCACATCTTTTTTGATGCATGCATGAGCCATATGACGGAGGGAAAAACTCTCACCCCGGATGGGATGAGAGGAAATGAATTACTCTTCGCTAAACCAGTCGCTGTTTTCCTGGCGGATCTGGCGCACGGATTCGCTGATTTCCTGCAAATGTTGCGTCATTGCACGTTCTACCGCATCGCCATCACGTTTTTGCAGGGCAGAGAAAATCTCAAGATGCTGGCGTAACAGCATTTCTGGTGGCGAAACGTGGTCGAAACTCATATAGCGCACGCGATCAACGGTCGCTTTCAGGTTCTCAATGGTATCCCACGCCAGTTGACAGTCAGCAATCTCAGTCAGGAGTTGATGGAAGTTGTCATCAAGTTCAAAAAAATCATCCAGTTGCTTGCGCTCAATGGCAATGCGTTGCTGGTGAAGATTTTGTTCCAGTTGGTAGCACTGGCTTTCGGTAATCATGCTCGCCGCCCGACGCGCCACCGCGCACTCAATGGCCTGACGGATAAAACTGCCGTTGTGCACCTGGGCCATGGAAATTTTGTTGACGTAGCTGCCACGCTGCGGACGAATTTGAATCAGGCCGTTTTCCGCCAGTTTAATAAAGGCTTCACGAACCGGCTGGCGTGACACATTGAAACGAACAGAAACTTCTTTTTCCGACAACGGTGTGCCTGGTGCAATCAGGCAATGGACAATGTCGCGGCGAAGAATACGATAAATCTGCTGATTGACAGGCTGTGTGGGATTAAGTTGCGTTTCGACGGTCATTCGTTCTTGCTTGTGAGTGAGTTAACTCCATGAGTCTACCACTTTTTTGTGACAAGCAATAACCCGGCAGTTACGCCGGGTATAAAAATTACTGACGGTGGACATTCAGTCCGGCATAGCTTTGGGTAACCGGCATCATTTCCAGGGTATTGATATTGACGTGAGCAGGCAGCGTTGACACCCACCAGACGGCTTCGCTGACATCTTCTGGCGTCAATGCAACTGTGTTTTGATAGGTTTTTTCGGCTTTACCGTCATCACCTTTAAAGCGGACATTAGAAAACTCGGTGCCACCCACCAGTCCCGGTTCGATGTCTGTGACACGTACTGCCGTACCGTGCAGATCTGTGCGTAGATTAAGGCTGAACTGACGAACAAACGCTTTCGTCGCACCATAAACGTTACCACCAGCATACGGCCAGCTGCCTGCCGTGGAGCCAATGTTAATGATATGACCATGATTACGTTCAACCATACCCGGTAAGACGGCCCGCGTCATATATACCAGGCCTTTGTTGTTGGTATCAATCATCGTTTCCCAGTCTTCAACGCTGGCTTTATGCGCAGGCTCCATGCCCAGCGCCAGACCGGCATTGTTTACCAGGATATCAATATTGCACCACTCGGCAGGAAGCGATGCCAGCATCTCTTCAATAGCGGCGCGATTACGAACGTCCAGTTGGGCGATATACAGATTATCACCCAGTTCGTCTTTTAACTCCTGCAACCGCTCCTGGCGACGGCCAGTGGCGATAACTTTATGCCCTTGTTGAATAAAACGACGAGTAATGCATTCACCAAAACCTGCCGTTGCTCCAGTTACTAAAACGATCATCTCACTGTTCCTCAACGCTTTTGTGTGTCAATAACATAGCACGTGATGCTTAAGAGCGGGTAATACTGGTTTGCAAGATTGCACTCCGTTATCAGTAAGCCTACGCTATGGAACACCTCGCGTTCAGGAGAAGAAAATGACAACAATGAATCCTTTCCTTGTGCAAAGCACACTGCCGTATCTGGCTCCCCATTTTGATCAAATTGCCAATCATCACTATCGACCGGCATTTGATGAGGGAATGCAGCAAATGCGGGCCGAAATTGCCGCCATTGCGCTCAACCCGCAAACACCTGATTTCAACAATACTATTCTGGCACTGGAGCAGAGTGGGGAACTGCTGACCCGCGTCACCAGCGTTTTTTTTGCGATGACTGCGGCGCATACCAATGATGAATTACAGCGTCTTGATGAGCAGTTTTCCGCTGAACTGGCAGAACTGGCTAATGATATCTATCTGAACGGTGAATTATTCGCGCGAGTAGATGCTGTCTGGCAGCGCCGTGAATCCGAGGGGCTTGATAGTGAATCCATTCGCCTGGTGGAGGTTATTCATCAACGTTTTGTCCTTGCCGGAGCCAAACTTGCACAAGCTGATAAAGCAAAATTAAAAGTTCTTAATACAGAAGCTGCGACCCTGACCAGCCAGTTTAACCAGCGGTTACTTGCGGCAAATAAATCCGGCGGTCTGGTTCTGGACGATATTGCGCAACTGGCTGGGATGAGCGAGCAGGAGATTGCGCTGGCGGCAGAGGCGGCTCGCGAGAAAGGTCTGGATAACAAATGGCTTATTCCGCTGCTGAATACCACCCAGCAACCGGCGCTTGCTGAACTGCGCGATCGCGCGACGCGTGAAAAACTATTCACTGCGGGCTGGACTCGGGCAGAAAAAAATGACGCTAACGATACCCGTGCCATTATTCAACGGCTGGTGGAGATCCGCGCGCAGCAGGCAAAACTGCTTGGTTTCCCTCATTATGCTGCATGGAAAATCGCCGATCAGATGGCAAAAACGCCTGAAGCAGCACTCAACTTTATGCGGGAAATTGTCCCGGCCGCGCGTAAGCGAGCAGACGATGAACTTGCGTCTATTCAGACGGTTATTGAAAAGCAGCAAGGCGGATTTATCGCCCAGCCTTGGGACTGGGCATTTTATGCCGAACAGGTACGGCGAGAGAAATTTGATCTTGATGAGGCGCAGCTCAAGCCATATTTTGAATTAAACACGGTATTGAATGAAGGTGTATTCTGGACCGCGAATCAGCTCTTCGGTATTAAGTTTGTCGAACGTTTTGATATTCCTGTCTACCATCCTGACGTTCGTGTGTGGGAAATTTTTGATCATAATGGCGTGGGGCTGGCGTTATTTTACGGTGATTTCTTCGCCCGTGATTCAAAAAGCGGCGGTGCATGGATGGGCAATTTTGTTGAGCAATCAACGCTGAATGAAACGCATCCGGTAATTTATAACGTCTGCAATTATCAGAAACCCGCTGCCGGCGAACCTGCGTTGTTACTCTGGGATGATGTGATAACCTTATTCCATGAATTTGGTCATACGCTGCACGGCCTTTTTGCCCGCCAGCGTTATACCACGCTTTCCGGTACCAACACGCCGCGTGATTTTGTCGAATTTCCATCGCAAATCAACGAACACTGGGCAACGTATCCGCAGGTATTCGCTCGCTACGCCCGGCATTATCAGAGCGGGGCAGCAATGCCTGACGAACTGCAACAGAAAATGCGTAAAGCCAGCCTGTTCAACAAAGGGTATGAGATGAGCGAACTGCTTAGCGCCGCACTTCTCGATATGCGCTGGCATTGCCTGGAAGAAAACGAAGCAATACAGGATGTCGATGATTTCGAATTGCGGGCGCTGGTGGCGGAAAATATGGATCTTCCTGCTATACCGCCACGCTATCGCAGCAGTTATTTCGCCCATATTTTTGGTGGCGGATATGCCGCAGGTTATTACGCTTATCTGTGGACGCAAATGTTGGCCGATGATGGTTATCAGTGGTTTGTTGAGCAGGGCGGATTAACGCGTGAAAATGGGCGGCGTTTTCGCGAGGCGATTCTTTCCAGAGGTAACAGCGAAGATCTGGAACGCCTGTATCGACAATGGCGCGGTAAGGCACCTCAGATTATGCCGATGCTGCAACATCGTGGCTTGAACATATAAACACCACCAATGGCTGGCCTGGAGATATCGCCAGGCCAGCCTGGTTAGAGCAGTAATTGCAGCAGCTGGGCGAGGGCAAACCTCACCGCTAATGCTAATACCGTTTCGCAGTCGCCAGCAAAATGCATAACCGCAGTGTAGGTCTGGCCTTTAACATGCCACGCGAACCAGACGGTGCCCGCTGGCGTACCATCTTCACCGCCCTCCGGTCCGCCGTAGCCGGTAATGGCAATACTGACATCAGCATCCGCACGCTCTATGGCACCGGTTGCCATTTCTGCTGCCACGTGTTCACTCACCGCAGTATATTTTTCAAGGGATTGCTGGCTTACGCTGAGGATTTTCATCTTTGCCTGATCGGTGAAAGTAACAAAGCCTGCACCGTAAAATTTGGGTGTATCTTCAGCTGCACACAGGGCGCTAGCCAACTTACCGCCGGTGCATGATTCGGCGGTAGTTAAGCGTAATTGATCCGCGATAAGTCTTTGACTCAACGCGGATGTCAGGTTTTCAATAGTGTCGGTATCTGCGAGTTGTACAATTTTATCTTTATTAATGTTCACTGTTTTTTGTCCACGCTATTATATGTAAAGGTGATTTGCTTTTTCTGTATGCTCGTCCAATATAATAATTTTCAAACATATAACCCCGATTATTCTGAAAATATGTTTAAGACTCTTCAATCTTCTTAACTTTAGTGAGTTAAATTCTCTGAATATTTGACAGCTAGTTGGCTGATTTTAAATGCCTTATAACAATTGGCAGTATTCTTATTTGGCAATTATAAAAATAGCAACCAGACTTAATAAGTCAAACCAAACGCAATTAAGGAGTTAGTATGAAATTTCAGTCCATTGTATTAGCAAGTTTTCTTGTCATGCCTTATGCGTTGGCAGATGACCAGGGCGGTTTAAAACAGGATGCAGCGCCACCACCGCCTCATGCAATAGAAGATGGCTATCGCGGAACCGATGATGCAAAAAAAATGACCGTTGATTTCGCAAAAACCATGCACGATGGCGCTTCGGTTTCACTACGCGGTAATTTGATTTCTCACAAAGGAGAGGACCGTTACGTTTTTCGCGATAAGAGCGGTGAAATTAATGTTGTTATTCCTGCGGCAGTCTTTGATGGACGAGAAGTTCAGCCGGACCAGATGATCAACATTAGCGGCAGTCTGGATAAGAAAAGCGCGCCGGCCGTCGTTCGGGTCACTCATTTGCAGAAATAAAAATAAATTAGCCTGATGGCCTGAACTACTGGGCCATTAGGTTATTGGGTTATGCTATTTGTCATCCTTTTAATTGCGATAATGCAGGCTTAATTTACAGAATTAAACACTTTTTTATCTGCTGATTTTGTTTCAAATCACAATGTTATCTCAGAGATGACTCATAACTTCGGATTTCTATGAAAATATTGACGTAATTTTGCTTTTCTCTCGTTAGAATAGTGCGCACAAGGAACTGTGAAAAAGGAGTGGCAATGATCAAGAAGACAACGGAAATTGATGCCATCTTGTTAAATCTCAATAAGGCTATCGATGCCCATTACCAGTGGCTGGTAAGTATGTTTCACAGCGTGGTCGCGAGAGATGCCAGTAAGCCAGAAATAACGGATAACCATTCTTATGGACTGTGCCAGTTTGGTCGGTGGATTGATCATTTGGGGCCACTCGATAACGATGAATTACCTTACGTTCGGCTAATGGATTCTGCCCATCAACATATGCATAACTGTGGTCGGGAATAAATGCTGGCTATTGTTGAAAATCACTGGCAGGACGCGCATTTCGACGCTTTTCAGGAAGGGTTACTTTCTTTTACTGCGGCATTAACCGATTACAAAATTTATTTACTGACGATCCGTAGCAATATGGATGTTCTGACGGGATTGCCGGGGCGTCGGGTTCTTGATGAATCCTTTGATCATCAGTTACGCAACGCTGAGCCTCTGAATCTTTATTTAATGTTGTTGGATATTGACCGATTTAAATTGGTTAATGATACCTACGGGCATTTAATCGGCGATGTAGTATTACGCACCCTGGCAACTTACTTAGCCAGTTGGACGCGCGATTACGAAACGGTTTATCGCTACGGTGGCGAAGAATTTATCATTATTGTCAAAGCGGCTAATGATGAAGAAGCATGTCGTGCAGGTATCAGAATTTGCCAGTTAGTCGATAACCATGCCATCACACATTCTGAAGGGCATATCAACATTACCGTGACTGCAGGTGTGAGTCGCGCATTTCCTGAAGAGCCTCTGGATGTGGTCATTGGAAGAGCGGACCGGGCAATGTATGAGGGTAAGCAAACCGGAAGAAATCGCTGTATGTTTATTGACGAACAAAACGTGATTAACCGAGTTTAAGCTCCGTTTAACATTCATTGAGAAAACTGATGCTACTGTGTCAACGATCCGTTATCAGTGCAGGAAAATGCCTGTTAGCGTAAAAGCAAAACACAAATCTATCCATGCAAGCATTCACCGCCGGTTTACTGGCGGTTTTTTTTCGCCGTCATAAAAATCAGGCCCCTTGTACACAGTTGTAACAAGGGGCCGGTTAGGTGAGGGATTATCTCCGTTCATTAGTCATCCCATTTGTGGCTGAAATACGCGGCCAGAAAACCAGAAAATAAAATTATTCCCAGTACGGCCATAAAAACATTCATATTACCCAGCATTATTTGCCTCCGTTTATGATGTGGTGTGTTTCCTCGCTTACCTTAATTTTCATCTCAATGAGAAAGATATTAGCAGAGGTAACCTAAACGAAGGATGAATTAGGTGATTAATGTGAAGGAGGACGGCTGTTTTTTCTGTATTGCGAAGGAGATAATAAAAAACGCTGTAGAAAATGATGCCTTAGTAAGGCTGAATTGCCAAACCCCGTCAGCTCGGCAATTTTATCGATGCTGAAAGCCGAATTTTGCAGATAATCCTGCACGCGAATTAACCGCTCATTAAGCAGCCAGCGGGCAGGTGTCATACCCGTTAAGGCGGCAAAACGTCTTAAAAAAGTGCGTTGGCTCATGTTCACTCGCCCGGCAAGAGAGGCAACGGTATGCGTTTGCGCCAGATTTTGCTGTAAAAAGTCGAATAATGCGCCAAACGTCTGGCTTTCTCGCGACGAAGCCATCGGACGCGTCATGTTTTGTGGTTGTTCTCCGTGGCGATGCGGCTGGATGACTAGCCGTTGGGCGACATTGTTTGCAATTTCGTGACCATAATCTTTACGCACGATATGTAAGCACAGATCGATCCCTGCAGCACTCCCTGCGGAAGTCATGACTTGTCCTTCATCCTGATATAAAACATTGTCACATACATGAATAGAAGGGTAACGATGTTGGAGTTGTTCAGTGTAGCGCCAGTGGGTGGTCGCTTTACGCTGGTGAAGAAGGCCTGCGGCGGCAAGAACAAATACACCAGAACATATCGATACCAGACGAGTTCCTCGCTGGTGAGTTTCGCGTAACGCCTCACATAGCATCTCTGGCACCGGTTCATCTACTCCACGCCAACCGGGAATAATAATCATATCGGCGTCGGCAAGTAACTCCAGCCCTCCATCCGCAACCACCCGGATCCCACCAGTGGCTTGCAACGCACCGGCTTCTACCGCAGCGACAGCAAACCGATACCAGTTATCACCCATTTCCGGGCGTGGAAGGCCGAATATTTCAACTGCGACGCCAAATTCAAAAGTACATAGCCCATCATAGGCCAAGACAACGACCAGGGGGCGTTGTGAAATTGTCATCATTTTGCGCTTTTCTGGCATATCGAGAGGCGGTAAGTGCAAGGTTTGTCGGTTACATTATTGTTAACACAATAAACCAATAGGAAAAAGCACTATGCATTATGTCACTGAATTTACAGCCGCGACGCCGGACATTGCCGAAGCGCATTTTCTCATACGCCTGAGTCTTGAAACAGATTGTGCCGATGTTCATGACTCTCTGGCGTACGTTGGTGATGACTTCGTTTTATTGCATGTGGTTGGGTGTGAAGAAAACTTCGCCCGCAGGCATATTCCCGGCGCGATTCATTTGCCCCATAAGCAAATGACCTCAGAGAGAATGGCTCAATGGTCGAAAGATACTCTGTTTGTGGTGTATTGCGCGGGACCACATTGTAATGGAGCAGACCGGGCGGCACTCAAACTGGCCCAGCTAGGAAGGCCAGTTAAAATCATGCTCGGCGGGATCACCGGCTGGGAAGATGAAGGCTACGCCTTTGCAACAGGAAAATAATGAGTAAAGCCGTGGCAGTGAGGCACGCCCATCAACATGCCACAGGCGGCCCCCAGGATTTTGCACGAATGCCTTTCAGCATTAACACCCACGCGGCAATGATTACCATCGCCAGGATGATAAACAACGTGGAAGGGGGCATGTTCGTGAGCACCACTCCGCTGACTAATGGATTAACTGCTGCGCCAAGCCAGCCCAGTGACTGGGCGGAAAAATAGCTGGCTTTCATTCCTGGCGGCGCAATATGGTCAATCAACATATACTCGCCTGGCGCAAAAATGATTTCACCAACTGTAAATACTGCAGCTGAAATTCCCCAAAATAGCAGGCTGTTGCCGGAAAAGATAAAACCGACCAGACCGATGACAAAACAAAGGGTGCCCGCCGTCATTAGCGCGCGAATGTTAGCCGGATTAAGGCGGCGGCCCACGGAATACTGCAACGTAACCACCATCGCAGCATTAACCGGAAGAACAACCGCGACCACCTTTTCGGCAAAATCCCCATCAGCAATCACCATCACATATTGTGAAATGCATGAAGCAAATGCGCCGCTAACAAAAGAAGCCAGAAAACCAGAGCAGGTAAACCACAACAGTGCTTTATCTTGTAATAAAACTTTCGGCGACCAGACACTGCCTGTTTCCGTGGCGATGATTTTCTCGCTGCGCTTTACCCAAATTTGAATGAAAAGCATGGGAAACGCGGAACAGATAGCTGCCAGCCAAAAGGGCAGATTGATGCTCTGCATCACCAACAGCGTGCCGAGCGGCGGACCGATGGTCCAGCCAATGTTGAGCATGGTGTAGTTGATTGAGAAAATCTTCGTTTTGCTGGTGGACGAAAGATTGTCGGCAAACCAGGCTTTCAGCACGGTAGCAAAAACGGAGTAGGCGCAGTTAATAAGGGCAAAAAAGAGCACCACTAGCGTCACGTTATTCACTAAAGGAATGGCAATAAAACCGCTAGCGAAGGCGGTAATTGACAGTAACATATAGCGTTTCTTGTCGAACTTATCCGCCAGGATACCAAAACCGAGGCTAAAAACGACGCCAATAGTGAGCGCAATTGTCATCGCATAACCAATGAGATCGACACTCAGGCTGTACTGGCGACTCAAGTAAATGGTCATAAACGGCAGCGTAGCGCCGCGTCCGATGGTTAATAACAACGACGAGGCAAGAAGGGCGCTGGTAGAGCGTCGTAGGGATAAGTTCATTTGTCTGTCCGGCAGTGCGTTTCGTTATGTTTTGTTTTAGAGATGTAAAGAAATAGCATGGCAAAAATCCGAAGTATAGCGACTTATTTGCGCATTAATGCCGTCGTAACCGGCGACTAACGAATCAACTGTTAAAGAAAAGTAAATTCAGCTAAGTTGATTGCTTACAAAAGATGAAATTCAGAGGCGGTAGAATGTCGCGAAAAGATGGGGTGTTGGCTCTACTGGTAGTGGTCGTATGGGGGCTAAATTTTGTGGTCATCAAAGTGGGGCTTCATAACATGCCACCGCTGATGCTGGCCGGTTTGCGCTTTATGCTGGTCGCTTTTCCGGCCATCTTTTTTGTCGCACGACCGAAAGTACCACTGAATTTGCTGCTGGGGTATGGATTAACCATCAGTTTTGCGCAGTTTGCCTTTCTGTTCTGTGCCATTAACTTTGGTATGCCTGCTGGGCTGGCCTCACTGGTATTACAGGCTCAGGCGTTTTTTACTATTGTGCTCGGTGCGTTTACTTTTGGCGAACGGCTGCACGGTAAGCAACTGGCGGGGATCGCGTTAGCGATTTTTGGCGTACTGGTGTTAATCGAAGATAGTTTTAACGGTCAGCATGTGGCGATGCTCGGCTTTATGTTGACCCTGGCGGCAGCATTTAGTTGGGCGTGCGGCAATATCTTCAATAAAAAAATAATGTCACACTCAACGCGTCCGGCAGTGATGTCGCTGGTCATCTGGAGCGCATTAATCCCGATCATTCCTTTCTTTGTTGCCTCGCTGATTCTCGATGGTTCCGCAACCATGATTCACAGTCTGGTCACTATCGATATGACCACCATCTTGTCTCTGATGTATCTGGCGTTTGTGGCGACAATTGTTGGTTATGGGATCTGGGGGACGTTACTGGGACGCTATGAAACCTGGCGGGTTGCACCGTTATCGTTACTGGTGCCCGTAGTAGGACTGGCAAGTGCGGCACTATTGCTGGATGAACGCTTAACGGGTCTGCAATTTTTCGGTGCGGTGCTCATTATGACCGGGCTGTATATCAATGTATTTGGCTTGCGGTGGCGTAAAGCCGTGAAAGTGAGAGGCTAAAAGGCCCCGAGATGTCGGGGCCAGAATAAATTACATAGCGTGTTGATTATAATAGGGCACGCCGAGCGCATCCGACTTATCACTGCCAGTACCCATGTGATTTAAATCAAACGGTGGTTGTTCCTGCGATGGGGGAACAACCACGACATTGGCACAGGAAGTAACAACCGGCTGCGTGGTTTGTTCCGCAAAGCTCTGCGCGGAGAAGAGAATAAGCGCAGTTACCATTGCGGATAAAAGTGGTTTCATGATTGCCTCAGTGACGTTGTCACGTTATCAACTAGCTGTTGTAATGATTTAATGGATGTAAAAAGCGCGATTCGCCCTGCATATTGGTCATCCGGTATTTATGTGGCGGAACATCAAAGTAATTTTTGAAGGTTCGGGTCAGAGTTTGTTGCGACTCGAAGCCATATCGTTCTGCCAGATAGAGTATCGGCTCGTTACTTTCCTTCAGCTTTTGCGCGATTTCCGTCATCTTACGGCTGCGGATGTATTGGCCTAATGAATGACCGGTTTCTTTTTTAAACATCCGTTGCAGGTGCCATTTGGAGTAACCCGAACGCTCTGACACTTTCTCCAGTGACAGTGGCGATTCCAGGTTATCCTCGATCCAGTCCAAAATGCTATGAATGGTAATAGCGTCAGTATTGCGTCTGGACATCGTCATACCTCTTTTTTTGTTTACGGCAGGACTTTCTTAAGCAAATGCTCAAGTGTTGCCACTTCGTCCGCCGTCAGGTTTTTTGTTAATTCTTGATGCAGGTCCTGGCCAACTAATTGATGGCATTGTTCACATATTGCCGCGCCGCTGGTGGTAAGTTTTACCAGTACGCCGCGCTTATCATTCGGGTTCGGCAACCTTTCCACCCAGCCTTTACAAACCAGGCGATCCAGCATACGGGTCAGCGCTCCCAGGTCGACCGACAACACTTTTTTCAGTTCAACCGGAGTAATACACGACGCGCAGCGGATAGAGCAGAGCACCTTAAACTGTGCCGCGGTAATATCCAGCGGAGACAGATACTCGTTAAGCAGGCGATCTTTCTTCTGATTAACCATATGGATTAAGCGACCCAATGGAATAATTTCATTGAACAGATCGCTGGTACTTTTCACATTAGTTGCCCTGGCAAGTAATTAGTTGCAGGGGATAATATTGCCCAGGCAAGTATAAGTCAAATGAATGAATTGACCGATGCCACGTTTTGCTAAATCGGTTCAAGTTTTGGTCAATGCGATGCAAGGCTAGCTAAAGAGTGACACTTTATCGTTGTTTACCCCTTATACTTTTCGCTGATAACCCAGATACACAGGATAACAACCACTAATGTTAGATTTGTTTAAAGCAATAGGCCTGGGGCTGGTGGTGTTACTGCCGTTAGCTAACCCATTAACAACTGTCGCGTTATTTCTTGGTCTGGCAGGCAACATGAACAGTGCCGAACGTAATCGTCAGTCGTTGATGGCCTCGGTGTACGTCTTTGCCATCATGATGGGGGCGTATTACGCCGGGCAACTGGTGATGGATACATTTGGCATTTCGATTCCCGGTCTGCGAATTGCAGGCGGCTTAATCGTCGCGTTTATCGGTTTTCGGATGCTCTTTCCGCAACAGAAAGCGATTGATTCACCGGAAGCGAAAAGCAAGTCGGAAGAGCTGGAAGATGAACCCAGCGCCAATATTGCCTTTGTACCTCTGGCAATGCCTAGTACCGCCGGTCCGGGAACCATTGCGATGATTATTAGCTCGGCGTCCACTGTGCGTCAGAGTTCAACCTTCGCTGATTGGGTACTGATGGCTGCGCCGCCGCTGATCTTTTTCCTGGTGGCGGTTATTTTGTGGGGAAGTCTACGCAGCTCTGGCGCAATTATGCGGCTGGTGGGCAAGGGGGGAATTGAAGCGATCTCCCGTCTGATGGGATTCCTGCTGGTATGTATGGGTGTGCAGTTTATTATTAACGGCATCCTGGAAATCATTAAAACGTATCATTAAAAAAGGCCCGAATGGGCCTTTCAACTATTGCGTCTGTTCTTCGAGTGTCACTGGCCAGCGGCGAAAAATGATGATTGACCATATTAACGCGGCAAAAGCAGGCACCGCGCCCACATAACCAATCATCGACATTGACCAGTGCAGACTGACCTGATTACCTACCAACGCGCCAGCGCCGATTCCAATATTAAATATTCCCGAGAATAGCGCCATCGCGACGTCGGTGGCATCTGGTGCCAGCGCCAGCACTTTAACCTGCATACCAAGCCCGATGATCATCATCGCGATCCCCCAGAAAATACTCAGCACCCCGAGGTGTATTTCACTGTTCGCCGCAGGTAGCAGCAGTGCGAGGCACACCAGCAACAGCGCAATCGCCGTACTCACCAACGCAGACGCATACTGATTACCCAGTTTACCGAAAATCACGCTGCCAATAATGCCCGCACCACCGAGTAATAACAGTAATGCCGTGGCAAAGTTGGCGCTGAATCCCGCAATGTTTTGCACAAAAGGCTCGATATAGCTGTATGCCGTGTAATGGGCGGTGACAACCACCACAGTTAACAAATAAATGCTCATCAATGCCGGGCGGCGGAACAATAGCGGAAGGCTTTTCAACGACCCTGAATGCTCGCTGGGGAGTAAGGGAAGTAACTTAATCAGGCACAAAAGGGTAATAAACGCCCCGATACCGATCGCGAAGAAGGTCATACGCCAACCGAAATACTGCCCCACAATGCGCCCGAGAGGTAAACCTAATACCATCGCCAGAGCTGTACCGGTGGCAATTAAACTCAATGCCTGTGCTCGCTTTCCGGCCGGAGCCATACGGATCGCCAGAGACGCCGTAATCGACCAGAAAATCGCATGTGCAAAAGCTACACCAATGCGACTGATCACCAGAACGGTAAAGCTCCACGACAAAAAAGACAGTACATGGCTGGCAATAAACACCACAAACAGGCAGATCAGTAATTTGCGGCGTTCAACCTGGCTTGTCATTAGCATAAAAGGCAATGACATTAGCGCCACTACCCATGCATAAATGGTTAACATGATACCGACTTGAGCGGTTTGCATATGGAAACTTTGTGCGATGTCAGAAAGCAGGCCAACAGGGACAAATTCGGTAGTATTGAAGATGAAAGCGGCGACTGCTAGCGTAACTACCCGTAGCCACGCCACTTTGCGGGAAACAGTGTTTGTTGTCATAACAGATTATCGGGTGAGTTGCGAAAAGTAATGAAATGATCTTAAAACGGTTAATGATGTGAATACAATGCATTTGTGATCTGGATCGCGTTTCCATCTCTCTGACGGTTGTTCTGTCACGCGTCAGAGAGTTGTTAACATCACATTTTAATGACGATCAGGAAGGTCTGGCGTTTTGGTGGCTGATGGTAAAGGTGGCCTCACAGGGGAACGAGGCCTGTTGTCCAGTAGTTCTTCGTTACTAATTTTGGGCGGAATTTCATTTTTTACAAAAAGTTTTAAAATCTTGCGTGCCATACGATGGATACTTTTATCTTCACTTAATAATGCCGGTATCAACACATCATTCAGGTCATTTTCATTAGGTTTCATAAAAATTTGAAAGTGCAATAACATATTTGTAAAAAATAAGAATAGACTCTGAAAGTGAGGTATTTCTTTGTTTGATAAAAGCGATAAAAAGCAGATACAAACTTCAGGTAGTACTTGTTTGTTAGAACCTAATGAATCCATGAGGTTTTGTAATAACTCCTCTTTTAATGGGCTATCCTTTATGTCGTAGATGGCGGTGATTAAGTTTGGGTTTTTATTCGCGAACCACCTGTGGACCTGCGGCTTATTCCATAGTCGGGGGAGTATGACAAAATTACCACGAGAGATAAAGTTCAGTACGAACAAATCAAACTGACGTAAGTAATCTGCAGCGGTATGATGCTCAGGAGGAAGAGGTTCAATATGTGGAGTATGAGACCTTTTGATGGGGACGCCGGGGCTGATCATTGGAAATTGTTCAATAAAGTCATTAAGAAACAGAAAGAGCACACGCTCGACGCCGGTCTGAAAGGCCCGACCCATAGTGACAGGCTTTGGGTCGGGAGCACAATAAATATTAATTTCCCCATCGTGGCGAAAATCATCTAAATAAATAGGGCTTAAATTTATTACTACCTGAAATTCAATGTTTTCTTTATGTCTTCCATTCTTAACAGGATAAGTGAGTTTAAATTGAACCTTTTCATTGTATAGCGTGTCGTTATCTCGGAAAGTTGTCCTCTGTATATAAGATAGGTTATCAAGATTATTGAATATCTTTTTGGTGTTTGAATTGATGTTTAAAGACGTACGCCACTCCTCATCACATATTATAATGCTGAGCGCGTCAATAAAATCCTTCAAAACTTCTTTTACCTGAGGTGCAATATTGCGAACGGGAAAATCATCAGGAAGTGAGATGAAATTGCTGATGCTTACTGGCGTAACCATATTTGCCCCATATAGTCATAAGTCATCGGAACATCACTATATAGAGCATATGAGCTGCAAGAACTATCAAAAATAGCTCATTGGGAAGACTGTTTTGCTGAGTCAGGCACATCGAGCAGTTGAATAAACGCTTCAAGAGGACGCGTTTTCGCACCGCGACGCCAGACCAGCCAGGTTGTTAACCAACGCCATTGCTCAGCCAACGGCCACGCTTCAACCTGGTGATGCCCCGGCATACTTTCCAGCATTGAGCGTGGGATAAGTGCAATGCCCGCACCCGCAACCACACAGGCTAACATACCGTGATACGACTCCATTTCATGGATGGTCCCCGGCGCTGCACCGTCGGCATGAAACCAGCTTTCAAAGTGGCGACGATATGAACAATTGGCACGGAATGCATAAATGTTACAGCCATTAACCTGACTGGCGCGGGTTACTGGTGCATGTCCTTGTGGCGTGACAATCATCAACTCCTCGCGGTACACCGGTATCCCGTCAATGGCAGTATGGTTAATGGGCCCATCAATAAACGCCGCATTCAGTTTTCCCTCCAGCACCCCTTCCAGCATAGTGCCGGAAGGGCCGGTGGAAAGTGAAAACTGAATTTTGGGATAACGACGGTTAAATTCCGCCAGCGTGGCCGGAATGCGCACTGCAGCGGTGCTTTCCAGCGAACCAAGAGAAAATAAACCTTGCGGCTCATCGCCAGCGACAACGCTCCGCGCTTCATCCACTAACGCGAGAATTTGTTGGCTATAGCGTAAAAAGTTATGCCCGGCAGGCGAGAGACGTAAACGCTGATTCTCGCGAATAAACAGATCAACCCCCAGTTCTGTTTCCAGCTGGCGTAGACGGGTAGTGAGATTCGACGGGACGCGATGCACTTTTGCTGCAGCCTGGGTAATGCTGCCAGCTTCGGCAACCGCGTTGAACATCTCCAGTTGGGTCAGATCCATGGCATTCTCAATTCGTGAATAAGTGGCTTAATATTATTCATTTTCAAGCAAGAGTAAATCTGCGTATCTTTTTACCATAACCCATAAAGGAGATACCCCGATGACCATTACTCCGGCAACCCATGCAATTTCGATAAATCCTGCCACTGGTGAACAACTTTCTGTGCTGCCGTGGGCTGGCGCTGACGATATAGAAAACGCACTTCAGCTGGCGGCAGCAGGCTTTCGCGACTGGCGCGAGACAAATATAGATTATCGTGCTGAAAAACTGCGTGATATCGGTAAGGCTCTGCGCGCCCGTAGCGAAGAAATGGCGCAAATGATCACCCGTGAAATGGGCAAACCGATCAACCAGGCGCGTGCTGAAGTGGCGAAATCGGCGAATTTGTGTGACTGGTATGCAGAACATGGTCCGGCGATGCTGAAGGCGGAACCTACGCTGGTGGAAAATCAGCAGGCGGTTATTGAGTATCGACCGTTGGGGACGATTCTGGCAATTATGCCGTGGAATTTTCCGTTATGGCAGGTGATGCGTGGCGCTGTTCCCATCATTCTTGCAGGTAACGGCTACTTACTTAAACATGCGCCGAATGTGATGGGCTGTGCACAGCTCATTGCCCAGGTGTTTAAAGATGCGGGGATCCCGCAAGGCGTATATGGCTGGCTGAATGCCGACAATGACGGTGTGAGTCAGATGATTAAAGATTCGCGCATTGCTGCAGTCACGGTGACCGGAAGTGTTCGTGCGGGAGCAGTTATTGGCGCACAGGCTGGAGCGGCACTGAAAAAATGTGTACTGGAACTGGGCGGTTCGGATCCGTTTATTGTGCTTAACGATGCCGATCTGGAACTTGCGGTGAAAGCGGCGGTAGTCGGACGTTATCAGAATACTGGACAGGTTTGTGCGGCGGCAAAACGCTTTATCATCGAAGAGGGAATTGCTTCGGCATTTACTGAACGTTTTGTAGCAGCTGCGGCAGCCTTGAAAATGGGCGATCCACGTGATGAAGAGAACGATCTCGGACCAATGGCTCGTTTTGATTTACGTGATGAGCTGCATCATCAGGTGGAAAAAACCCTGGCGCAGGGCGCGCGTTTGTTACTGGGCGGGGAAAAGATGGCTGGGGCAGGTAACTACTATCCGCCGACGGTTCTGGCGAATGTTACCCCAGAAATGACTGCATTTCGGGAAGAGATGTTTGGCCCCGTTGCGGCAATCACTATTGCAAAGGATGCAGAACATGCGTTGGAACTGGCTAATGATAGCGAGTTCGGCCTTTCAGCGACCATTTTCACCACCGACGAAACACGGGCCAGACAGATGGCGGCACGTCTGGAATGCGGTGGCGTGTTTATCAATGGTTATTGTGCCAGTGATGCGCGAGTCGCCTTTGGTGGCGTGAAGAAGAGTGGCTTTGGTCGTGAACTTTCCCATTTCGGTTTACATGAGTTCTGTAATATCCAGACGGTGTGGAAAGACCGGATCTGACGCTACATATTCAGCTCTGATATACTCGCAGGTCTTTTCAGACCTGCGGTCCAGGAGTAGAAAGTGGCAGTCGCCATGGATAATGCAATTTTAGAAAACATCTTGCGGCAAGTGCGGCCGCTCATTGGTCAGGGTAAAGTCGCGGATTATATTCCGGCGTTGGCTACGGTTGATGGTTCCCGACTGGGCATAGCTATCTGTACCGTTGACGGACAGCTTTTTCAGGCCGGAGACGCGCAAGAACGTTTTTCCATTCAGTCTATTTCCAAAGTGCTGAGTCTCGTTGTCGCCATGCGTCATTACTCCGAAGAGGAAATCTGGCAACGCGTCGGCAAAGATCCGTCTGGATCACCGTTCAATTCTTTAGTGCAACTCGAAATGGAGCAGGGTATTCCGCGTAATCCGTTTATTAATGCCGGTGCGCTGGTGGTCTGCGATATGTTGCAAGGGCGATTAAGCGCTCCTCGGCAACGTATGCTGGAAGTCGTGCGCGGCTTAAGCGGTGTGTCTGATATTTCCTACGATACGGTTGTAGCGCGTTCCGAATTTGAACACTCCGCGCGAAATGCGGCTATCGCCTGGCTGATGAAGTCGTTTGGCAATTTCCATCATGACGTGACAACCGTTCTGCAAAACTACTTTCATTACTGCGCTCTGAAAATGAGCTGTATAGAGCTGGCCCGGACGTTTGTCTTTCTGGCTAATCAGGGGAAAGCTATTCATATTGATGAACCTGTGGTGACGCCAATGCAGGCGCGGCAAATTAACGCACTGATGGCGACCAGTGGTATGTACCAGAACGCGGGGGAGTTTGCCTGGCGGGTGGGACTACCAGCGAAATCTGGCGTCGGCGGCGGTATTGTGGCGATTGTTCCGCATGAAATGGCCATCGCTGTCTGGAGTCCGGAACTGGATGATGCCGGTAACTCGCTTGCGGGCATTGCTGTCCTTGAACAATTGACGAAACAATTAGGGCGTTCGGTTTATTAATGCAGTCTCTCGATCCACTCTTCGCGCGTTTATCCCGTTCAAAATTTCGCTCTCGCTTTCGTTTGGGTGTGAAAGAGCGTCAGTATTGTCTGGAGAAAGGCGCGCTAGTCATCGAACAACATGCGGCGGATTTTGTCTCTAAACGTCTTGCTCCGGCATTACCGGCTAACGACGGTAAGCAAACCCCCATGCGCGGGCATCCGGTGTTTATCGCTCAGCACGCCACTGCAACCTGTTGTCGCGGTTGTCTGGCTAAGTGGCATAACATTCCGCAGGGTGTTTCGTTAAGCGAGGAACAACAACGTTATATCGTGTCGGTAATCTATCACTGGTTGGTTATACAGATGAATCAGCCATGATAATTGCGGAAAACGATAAAATAGCATTCCCAGGATATCTTTATTTGCCGCCGCTGTCAGCGAACATGCTATCCTTTATGAGAATTTACTTATTACGTTGAGATAATTGCCACCCGCAATTGTATGGACAGATAATTAATGCATGTACAGCCCATTTCAACTTTCCGTTTGTTCCAGGAAGGTCATCTGCTACGTAATAGCATCGCTATTTTTGTGCTAACCACGCTGTTCTATTTTATTGGTGCAGAGTTACGGCTGGTTCACGAACTTTCTCTTTTCTGGCCGCTGAATGGCGTAATGGCGGGGGTGTTTGCCCGCTATGTCTGGCTTAATCGACTGCATTACTATGCGATCAGTTATGTGGCAATGCTGGTTTATGATGCCATAACCACCGAATGGGGGCTGGTTTCACTGGCTATCAATTTCTCCAATATGATGTTTATTGTTACCGTCGCCTTACTGGTCGCGCGGGATAAGCGTCTGGGGAAAAATAAGTACGAGCCAGTAAGTGCCTTACGGCTATTTAATTACTGTCTGATTGCCGCATTATTATGCGCTATTGTCGGGGCGATTGGTTCGGTCAGTATTGATAGTCTGGATTTCTGGCCTTTGCTTGCCGACTGGTTCAGTGAGCAATTCTCAACGGGCGTGTTGATCGTGCCTTGTATGCTGACGTTGGCAATTCCTGGAGTGCTGCCGCGCTTTAAAGCAGAACAGATGATGCCCGCTATCGCGCTCATTGTGTCGGTTATTGCCTCGGTAGTCATTGGCGGAGCGGGGAGTCTGGCGTTCCCGCTGCCTGCATTAATCTGGTGTGCAGTGCGCTATACGCCGCAGGTAACATGTCTGTTGACCTTTGTCACCGGTGCGGTGGAAATCGTACTGGTGGCAAATTCGGTGATTGATATCTCGGTCGGTTCGCCGTTCTCCATTCCGCAAATGTTCTCCGCACGTCTCGGTATTGCCACGATGGCGATATGCCCAATTATGGTTTCTTTTAGCGTGGCAGCGATCAATTCGCTAATGAAGCAAGTTGCGCTGCGAGCCGACTTTGATTTTCTGACTCAGGTTTACTCACGGTCTGGTCTTTATGAGGCGCTGAAAAGTCCATCGCTGAAACAGACACAACATCTGACTGTCATGCTGCTTGATATCGACTATTTCAAAAGCATTAACGATAACTATGGACATGAATGTGGCGATAAAGTGTTAAGCGTGTTTGCCCAGCATATTCAGAAGATTGTCGGTGATAAGGGGCTGGTGGCGCGAATGGGCGGCGAAGAATTTGCTGTTGCAGTGCCATCGGTGAATCCTGTCGATGGTCTGCTAATGGCGGAAAAAATCCGTAAAGGCGTTGAACTGCAACCGTTCACTTGGCAACAAAAAACGCTTTATCTCACGGTAAGTATTGGCGTCGGTAGTGGTTGCGCATCGTACCGAACGCTGACCGATGACTTTAATAAATTGATGGTCGAAGCCGATACATGTCTGTATCGCTCGAAGAAAGATGGGCGCAACCGTACCAGCACTATGCGTTACGGTGAGGAAGTTGTCTGACATCTTTATTCATTCAGAGCGTTTTAAATGCAATGTGTTCTACCACTTTATGTTCCAAGAAAAGGCGTATTTCCTCGATTAAACCATGATCCGCGCCACACTTTTCTCATAAAACTGCTCATTAATCATCAGGAGTTGATCAAAACAGGGGTTCGGCGTATTAAAGTTTGCTAACCTGTCGTACCAATTCAAACAGGTTGTATGACTAATCAGAAGGGAACCCATTGTGAAAACACTAAATCGTCGCGATTTTCCCGGTGCACAGTATCCAGAACGTATCATTCAGTTTGGTGAAGGTAACTTCCTGCGCGCCTTTGTTGACTGGCAAATCGATCTCCTGAATGAGCACACCGATCTGAATTCTGGCGTGGTCGTTGTTCGTCCGATTGAAACTTCATTCCCGCCGTCATTGAGCACGCAGGATGGTCTGTACACCACCATTATCCGTGGTTTGAATGAGAAGGGGGAGGCGGTCAGCGACGCGCGTCTGATTCGCTCGGTTAATCGTGAAATCAGCGTCTACAGTGAATACGATGAATTCCTGAAACTGGCGCACAACCCGGAAATGCGCTTTGTTTTCTCTAACACCACCGAAGCGGGTATCAGCTACCATGCGGGCGATAAATTCGATGACGCGCCAGCGGTAAGTTATCCGGCAAAACTGACCCGTCTGCTGTTCGAACGTTTTAGCCATTTCAACGGAGCGCAGGATAAAGGTTGGATCATCATCCCATGTGAACTGATCGACTATAACGGCGATGCACTGCGTGAACTGGTGCTGCGCTACGCGCAAGAGTGGGCACTACCAGAAGCATTTATTCAATGGCTGGATCAGGCTAACAGCTTCTGTTCTACGCTGGTGGACCGTATCGTTACCGGTTATCCGCGTGATGAAGTGGCTAAACTGGAAGAAGAACTGGGTTATCACGATGGTTTCCTCGACACCGCTGAACACTTTTACCTGTTTGTGATTCAGGGGCCGAAATCCTTAGCGACTGAGCTGCGTCTGGACAAATATCCACTCAACGTGCTGATTGTTGACGATATTAAACCGTATAAAGAGCGCAAAGTGGCAATCCTCAACGGTGCACACACCGCACTGGTGCCGGTGGCGTTCCAGGCAGGACTGGATACCGTAGGTGAAGCGATGAACGATGCTGAAATTTGCGCATTCGTTGAAAAAGCCATCTACGAAGAGATTATTCCGGTACTGGATTTGCCTCGTGATGAACTGGAATCTTTCGCCAGTGCAGTCACCGGACGTTTCCGTAATCCGTACATCAAGCATCAGCTGCTGTCTATCGCGCTTAACGGTATGACCAAGTTCCGCACCCGTATCCTGCCGCAGCTGCTGGCAGGGCAGAAGGCAAACGGCACACTTCCGGCGCGCCTTACTTTCGCATTAGCGGCATTGATTGCGTTCTATCGCGGTGAGCGTAATGGAGAAACATATCCGGTACAGGACGATGCGCACTGGCTGGAACGTTATCAGCAACTCTGGAGCCAGCATCGTGACGGTGTTATCGGTACCCAGGAACTGGTTGCTATTGTGTTGGCTGAAAAAGACCACTGGGAGCAGGACCTGACGCAAGTGCCTGGTCTGGTCGAGCTGGTTGCTAATGACCTGGATGCGATTCTCGAAAAAGGAATGCGCGAAGCTGTACGTCCGTTGTGCTAATACTCTGAACCCGGTTTCGACCGGGTTTCTTATTTCACTATATTAGTTACAACATCCTATGTACCTTTATCATTAACAGGTGCCACATGCAGCACCTGTTAATGTTGTAAGTTTGTAGATAATTTGTAAGTGGTGTCTTGAGAATGTGATCGTAATCACGTTTAATAGGGCGACTTTTCCACGCCTGAAGATAACCATGATCGTTCGTCCACAACAACACTGGCTGCGCCGTATTTTTGTCTGGCACGGTTCAGTATTATCCAAGATATCCTCGCGCTTACTACTCAATTTTCTCTTTTCTATCGCTGTTATTTTCATGCTGCCCTGGTACACGCATTTGGGAATCAAATTCACCCTCGCACCGTTCAGCATTCTCGGTGTCGCCATCGCCATTTTTCTTGGTTTTCGTAATAACGCCGGTTACGCCCGTTATGTTGAAGCGCGAAAACTTTGGGGACAGTTGATGATTGCCTCTCGGTCGTTACTGCGTGAGGTAAAAACGACATTGCCGGATTCGGCAAGTGTAAGGGAGTTTGCCCGGCTGCAAATCGCCTTCGCCCACTGTTTACGCATGACATTACGCAAACAACCACAGGCGGAAGTGCTGGCACATTATCTCAAGACTGAAGATCTTCAGCGTGTACTGGCTTCAAACACTCCAGCTAACCGTATTTTGTTGATAATGGGGGAGTGGTTGGCGGTTCAGCGACGCAATGGACAGCTTTCAGATATCCTGTTTATTAGCCTCAACGATCGGCTTAACGATATTTCAGCGGTTCTGGCAGGCTGCGAGCGCATTGCCTACACGCCAATTCCCTTTGCCTACACCCTGATTTTGCATCGTACCGTTTATCTGTTTTGTATCATGCTGCCGTTCGCGCTGGTTGTGGATCTGCATTACATGACGCCTTTTATCTCTGTGCTGATTTCCTACACTTTTATTTCGCTGGATTGTCTGGCGGAAGAGCTGGAAGATCCGTTCGGTACTGAAAACAATGATTTACCGCTGGATGCCATCTGCAACGCTATTGAAATTGACCTGTTACAGATGAACGATGAAGCAGAAATTCCAGCAAAAATTCTTCCCGATCGTCATTACCAGCTGACGTAATATTTACTCCGTACGCCGGGCAACAATAAACAGACGCGGAAATGCCAGCAGTATCTGTCCGTTCTCTTGCAGTGGATACTGCTCTTCCAGCATCTGATGGTAGCGCGTAAGAAAATGCTGCTGTTCGCTCTCGGTCAGATCCTGTAACCACGGACGTAATCCAGTGGCGGTCACCCAGTCAATAATCGCCTGGTGCGACGGCATCTGGTGATAGTAAGTGGTTCGCCAGATATCGACCTCGCATCCGGCTTCACTCAAAATATCGTAGTAAGCATGAACGCCAGCCAGCGGCTCACGCCCGCGATCCGGGTAGTTTTGTTCCCAGGCGACTTCGCGCATGAGCACATGGGTAGGCTCCAGCCAGTTATCCGGCATTTGTACCGCCAGCACGCCCTGCGGACTGAGTAACGAAACCAGATGAGGGAACAGTTCGTAATGGTCGGGCAGCCATTGCAGCGAGGCATTAGCAAAAATCAGATCGAGTGCCTGTTCCGGTTGCCAGTTGCGGATGTCTGCTTCCACGAACTGGCAGTCTGGCAAAGCACTGCGCGCTTCAGCAATCATCGCCGGAGACGAGTCGATGCCTGTTATCCTGGCCGCAGGCCAACGTTGATGCAGCAGGGCGGTGCTGTTACCTGGGCCACAGCCAAGATCGGCAACGTATTTGATATTCTCCAGCGGCACTCTGGCAAGCAGCTCCACCGCCGGACGCGATCGTTCAGCGGCAAAGTGCAGATATAAAGAGGGGTTCCAGTCAGACATTTATTTACTCCCGTCAGTGCGTTACCCCAATTGTAGATAAAACTGATAAATTCGCCTCACGGCATCAATCCATTGAACAGACGTTTTTTACGCGGCCCGGTCATTAAAGATTCCAGTTTTGCGACACAGGTTTTGTAGTGGGGCGTGGTTTTATGGAATGCCACTGCGTCTTCATCTTTATAGGCTTCGTAGATATAAAAGCGCGTATTCACTTCCGGGTCCTGTAAAACATCGAAGCGCAAATTGCCTTCTTCCTGTATCGAGCCCAGATGATTCTGGCGAAAAACCTCGATAAACTCGTCAACCTTGTCTTCATGAACGTTAATTTCAACCAGTGTGACGTGCATAATTCTTCTCCTTAAATCCGCAGTTACTGTTTTTCACTCAGATAGAGTTCATATGCCCGATCAGCCGTTTCGTTATGGTGTACCACCGCCTGTACGGCTTTCATCATCGCCACCGGATGGTCAGACTGGAAAATATTACGCCCCATATCCACACCAGAAGCGCCCTGATTGATAGCCTGCCAGCACATTTCCAGCGCCTCGCGCTCCGGTAATTTTTTACCGCCAGCAATAACAATGGGTACCGGACATCCGGCAACAATCCGTTCAAAACCTTTATCGACATAATAAGTTTTGATAATCTGCGCCCCCATTTCAGCGGCGATTCGGGTAGCCAGCGAGAAATAACGTTGGTCGCGCACCATATCTTTGCCCACGCCAGTCACGGCCATGGTCGGCATTCCTACTTTCATTCCGGCATCGACCAGCTGAATAATATTTTTAATCGACTGATGTTCATATTCACTGCCGATATAAACCTGCGCTGCCACCGCGCAACTGTTCAGGCGCACGGCGTCATCCATCGATAACGCCACGGCTTCATTACTTAATTCCGCCAGAATAGAGTTCGCACCAGACGCCCGCAGTACTACCGGCTTATTGGTCGCCGGGGGGACTACGCTGCGCAAAATGCCGCGCGTACACATTAATACATCGGCATGTTCAAACAGCGGGGCGATATTTATATCAATGCGTTCAAGTCCGGTAGTCGGCCCCTGAAAATAACCATGGTCAAAGGCCAGCATCACGGTTTTACCCGTTTTCGGATTAAATATCCGTGATAAGCGTGACTGCATTCCCCAATCCAGCGCACCGCAACCTTTCAGGGTAAAAGGGATATTTTGTTGCGGTTGATCGGTGCGAAAATCTTTACCATCTTTAATATCGTCTAAATCTGCCATAACGTACTCCGGTTAAGTAATGCACATCAGAAATCGTATTTGCCGATATTCTCTTTGTTGAATATCACGCGCTCCGGTAACAGTACGATGCCATTACCATCCGCTTCGTAGTCATAGCCCTGAACGCTGTTTGGCGAGACTTCAACCTGACCTACGTCCTGAATATTCAGCTTGTCGCCCGTTTTCATTGATCCTTTTTTCAATAATGCATCCGCGACATAAACTGAAATTTTGCCTTGCTGAACCACATCCCACAGGCCAAATTCTTTCACCGTGCCGCGCTCTACATACGGACGCATCACGTTTGGCGTACTGAATCCGACAATCGCAACTTTGTCATTTTTCAGGTTTTCTGCGGCTTGTGCGGCAGCGGGCAGGGCGTTGGCGTCCGGGGCGATAATGGCGTCGAGATCGCTATAGGCTTTTAATATTCCTTCTGCGGTTTGTAACGATTTAGTGGCATCGTTATAGCCAAACTGCGTAGTGACAATTTCCCAGCCAGGATGGTCTTTGGCGATTTTCGCTTTCGCCTCTTTCACCCACTGGTTTTGGTCCGTAACGGTGGGGCTTGAGTAGAAAAACGCGACTTTGGCTTTGTCTTTATTCACCTGACGCGCCGCCATATCCACCAACATACCTCCCAACTGGGCGGGCGTTCCCTGATTAATGTAGTAAGAGCGGCACTCCGGTTTGGTATCAGAGTCCCAGGTCAGCACTCTCACGCCACGTTGCATGGCGCGTTTCAGTGCCGGACACAAGCCATCAGGCGAAACCGCAGAAACGATAATGGCGTTATACCCCTGATTGACGAAGTTATTAATCAACTGTACCTGACCAGAAACACTGGGTTCTGTCGGCCCGTCGTAGGTCACATCAACGCCCAGCTCTTTACCAGCTTGTTGTGCGCCGTTGCCACCGCTGGTAAAAAATCCCACGCCAACCAGTTTGGGAATAAAAGCAATACGCTCTGCGGCCTGCACATTCATAGAGATTGCGGCAATGCCAAGAGCGCTAAGTAAGGCGATTTTCTTAAAGCGATGAAGTGTCATGAAGATATCCTTTATGGCAATGGGTTATTGGCCCGACGCGCCAGCCACTCTTTAATTTGCTGGCGATGCAGGCTAACGGAACGACCTACGACAACGACGATAAGCAGCGCACCGGAAAGGGCGCTGGACACCTGATTTGGCACTCCTGCCATTTGCAAACCTTGTTGCAAATATCCCACTAGTAAAACCGCAATGGCGGTGCCGATAATGGAACCGGAACCACCATAAATATTGGCACCGCCAAGCACCACGGCGGTGATGGCGGGCATCAGAAACGACGCACCGAGATCGGAACGTGCTGAACCAAAATACGATACCAGCAGCACAGCGGCGACCGCAGACGCCAGCCCCGTCATGGCATAGAGCGCACATAAGGTGCGGTTAACTTTAATCGCGCTATAAAGCGCCACGCGCGGGCTTTGCCCAATCAAAAACACATTACGTCCGGCATGGGTTTTATGCAGCCAGAGCCAGAAAACGAGGAGACATATCAGAAAGATAATCAGCGGAACGGGGAGTCCCAGCACATCCAGGTTAGCGAAATCTGTAAACGCCATCGGGAATCCACCAATACCTTCGTACCCCGTCGCTCCGGCCATCCCGGAAAGCAGCAGAGCGCTTCCGGCAAACAGATACAGCGTGCCAAGCGTAATCACCAGCGGGTTAACTTTGGTATAGATAATTAATCCGGCGTTAATCAGCCCGCACAATGCGCCGAGCAGAAAGGTCAGAAGAATCGCCAGCGGCATCGGCACGCCGCTTTGAAACAGTACGCCTAATGCAATGGCGCACAAGCCGATGGTCGAGCCAAACGAAATATCGATCCCGCCACTGACAATCACCATCGTCAGCGGTAGGGCGACAATGCCAATGCAGATAAAGTCACTGGTGCTGAACAGCAACATATTGAGATCTAACATCCGCGGGTTAATTGCACCAAATGCGACAATCTCAATAACGAGCAGTGCGGCAAGAGCTAGTTCCCAACCGTAGCGAATACGCATTACGCGGCCTCCCGTTTTTTACCTGACGAAGCGGGTTTAACGGATGGCGGTGGCGTCATAAAGCGGGCATATTTTTGCCGCCGTAGATTACGTTCCAGCGCACAACGCAGGCGTCCATCAAACACCAGCACCGCCAGCAGAACCAGGCCCGCGATAAAATCATTCCACCATGCCGGAATGCGCAACAGCACCAGTACACTATCGATCTGCGTCAGGAACCATGCGCCGAGTACCGCACCGATGATCGCACCGGAACCGCCGAGCAAACTAATACCGCCCAGCACGCAGGCTGCAATCGCTTTCATCTCCAGCCCGGTACCGGTCTGGTTGGGAATAAAACCGATCTGCGAAGCAAACACAATCCCCGCCAGTGCCGCCATGCAGCCGTTCAACGAAAATGCCACAATCCTAATGGCTTCCGTACGAACGCCCAGTTGACGAGCGCCCTGCAAATTATCGCCGGTGGCATAAAAACTGCGTCCAAACGCCGTCTTCGCCAGCAACCAGGCCATAAATGCCACCAGAATTATCGTCAACCAACCAATTGCTGAAACGCCAAACAGCAGCGGGGCGGAGAGTTGTTTCAGTTCGGCGGGTAACCCCTCAATCCATTTACCGCCAGTCCACAGCAACATGATGCCCCTGTACAATCCTAATGTACCGAGCGTGGCAACAATGGCAGGGATCTTTAGCCACGCGACCAGGACACCGTTGAAAAATCCCGCGAGCAAACCAAGCAGTAAAGTCGCGACACAAGCAACAGGTAGTGAATACCCCGCGTTCAGTAACATTCCCAACAGCACTGCGCACATTCCGGTAATCGAACCTACCGAAACATCGATATTGCGCGTGAGCATCACCAGCGTCGCGCCCATTGCCAGCAGGATCAGGATTTGCGCGCTGCTATAAACCATGGTCAGCGTTTGCATACTTAAATACTGGCGGTCGAGAAAACCGGGTAATACAAACAGCAACACCACCGCCAGCAGTGCCGTGATTTCACGGTTGTTCTGGATAAACTTCAGCATGATGCCTCCTGACGCTGACTATCGCCGAAGGCAACGCGCATAATGGTCTCGACATTAATATCGCGTCCGGTCAGTGCAGAGTGGGCAATTTCGCCCTGATGCATCACATATACGCGATCTGCCATCAGTTCGATCTCTTCCAGATCAGAGGAGATAAGCAGCACAGCCACATTTTGTGCGGCGATGCTGCGCAACAGCTGGTAGATATCATTACGGGCCGAGACATCCACGCCGCGCGTCGGCTCATCGACAATCAAAACTTGCGGCGAAGCTTCCAGACATTTGGCAATCAGGATTTTTTGCTGGTTGCCGCCGGATAAGGTCCGCGCAGCTTGTTCCGGTTGGTTAAATTTAATATTCAGAGCCCGACGATAACGTTCCAGTGTGGCGTTATCTTTCGCGGTTTTCGCCCAGAATCCACGAAGGTTATGAGTAAGGGCGCAGACATTCCAGGCCAGCGAAGCATCGAGATTCAATCCGGATGACTGGCGATCTTCCGGCAGATAAACCAGACCGCGCAGTAAACGTTCTCCAGTGGATAATCTATTGATCTCTTTACCATTCAGCATAATGCGTCCGCCACGCAAAGTACGCAGACCATAGAGCGTCTCGGCCAGTTCTGTGCGTCCGGCCCCCACCAGCCCAGCCAGACCCAGAATTTCTCCGGCATTAAGCGTCAAGCTGACATTCATAAAACCTTCGCCGGTCAGGTTTTCCAGTGTCAGCACCGGCGTTCCGGCGGCATGTTGTGGGCGGTTGCCAGGTAACTCCAGCCATAATTTTTGGCTGGCAGAGAGCGATTTTTCCCGTAGCGCTGGCGTGATGGCCTGAATAATGTCGTCGGTAGACAGTTCGCTGGTTTTGCCGCTTAAGGCGATGGTTCCGTCGCGCATCACGCTAATTCGATCGGCAATCTGGCGAATTTCCGGCAGCTTATGCGAGATAAAAACAATACCCACGCCAGTAGCAAGCAACTCTTGCAAGCGACTAAACAAACGTTCGGTTTCGGCAGGGGTAAGCGAGGCGGTAGGTTCATCGAGGATCAGAATCCGCGAGTCGCGCATCAGCCCGCGGAGGATTTCCACCAGTTGGCGATCGGCGACATCCAGCGATCCTGCCAGACTATGCAGATCAAACTGGCAGCCCAGCGCCGCCAGCAAGTTCTTCAGTTTCTGCATGGAGAGCTGTTTTTTTGCCAGCCCAAACAGAATGTTTTCTTTTATCGACAGGCTTGGGAAAAGCAGCGGTTCCTGGGGAACGAGATAAATACCCAACTGATGAGCATGAACTGGCGTTAATCTGGTGTAGTTGTTGCCCCCAATCTCCAGCGTACCGCTATCAGCAGGGGTAATCCCGGCAATGATCTTCATTAACGTCGATTTACCGGCACCATTGCCGCCAAGCAGGGCGTGGACTTCCCCCTGATGCAACGTAAAATCGATGCCTTTCAGGACATTAACCCCTGAATACTGTTTATAAACCGAGCGGGCGCAAAGTAGCGGTAACGCGCGGGTATCACTCGTTAGCATGTTTCCCCCGTTCAGTTTTGCATGTGAGTTTTGAACAAATGTATTTCTGCTTTCAATTTGTTCATAAACCTTAGGTGGACATTGCACATATTTCCGACGAATAGATCACAATTTATGCTATTTTGATTTTCACGGTTGCGTTTGTTCATGCTCGTAGAGTCAAACTGTGGTTGCTATCACAGATATAAATGCGCAAGAACTGAACAATTGCATTAAAGATTTAAATATGTTCAAAGTGAAGAATGAATTATGACAATCAACGATTCGGCAATTTCAGAACAGGGAATGTGTGAAGAAGAACAGGTCGCGCGGATCGCGTGGTTTTACTATCACGACGGGCTGACCCAGAGCGAGATCAGCGAGCGTCTCGGGCTGACTCGCTTGAAAGTGTCGCGATTACTGGAAAAAGGGCATCAGTCCGGCATTATTCGCGTGCAGATTAATTCTCGCTTTGAAGGCTGTCTGGAATATGAAACTCAATTACGTTGTCAGTTTTCGCTGCAACATGTCCGGGTGATCCCTGGGCTTGCGGATGCTGATGTCGGCGGGCGACTAGGGATAGGCGCGGCGCATATGTTGATGAGTTTACTTCAACCACAACAGATGCTGGCGATTGGTTTTGGCGAGGCAACCATGAATACGCTGCAACGCTTAAGTGGTTTTATTTCGTCGCAGCAAATTCGCCTGGTCACGCTCTCCGGTGGCGTCGGTTCTTATATGACGGGTATCGGGCAGCTTAATGCGGCGTGCAGTGTGAATATTATTCCGGCTCCGCTGCGGGCATCCTCCGCTGACATTGCCCATACGCTAAAAAATGAAAATTGCGTCAAAGATGTTCTGTTAGCCGCACAAGCTGCGGATGTGGCGATTGTCGGCATTGGGGCCGTGAGTCAACAAGACGACGCGACGATCATTCGCTCCGGTTATATCAGTCAGGGCGAACAGTTAATGATTGGCCGAAAAGGGGCGGTTGGCGACATTTTAGGCTACTTTTTTGATGCAAAAGGTGACGTTGTCACGGATATTAAAATACATAACGAACTGATTGGCTTACCTTTAAGCGCGCTGAAGACCATTCCCGTCCGGGTTGGCGTGGCAGGGGGAGAAAATAAAGCCGAAGCCATTGCCGCTGCAATTAAAGGCGGCTATATCAACGCACTGGTTACCGATCAGGACACAGCAGCGGCGATTTTACGTAGTTAAATTTGCATGACCTTATTACCGGGAATGATGGAGAACGTATAGAGGAACAGACAGAACGCATAAGCCGAGGATAATCTAATGGCTCGACTCTTTACCCCTTCAGAATCAAAGTACTACCTGATGGCGCTGGATGCAGGCACCGGAAGTATTCGGGCTGTGATATTCGACCTGGAAGGCAATCAAATAGCAGTGGGACAGGCGGAGTGGCGGCATCTGGCAGTACCGGACGTTCCTGGTTCTATGGAATTTGATCTCAACAAAAACTGGCAACTGGCGTGTGAGTGTATGCGCCAGGCGCTGCACAACGCCGGCATAGCCCCGGAGTATATTGCTGCCGTTTCGGCATGTTCGATGCGCGAAGGCATTGTTTTATATAACAATGAAGGAACACCGATCTGGGCCTGCGCCAATGTGGATGCCAGAGCGGCGCGCGAAGTTAGCGAACTTAAAGAACTGCACAACAATACCTTTGAAAACGAAGTTTATCGCGCCACCGGACAAACGCTGGCTTTAAGCGCTATTCCCAGATTACTTTGGCTGGCGCACCATCGTTCTGATATCTACCGACAGGCGTCGACCATCACCATGATCAGCGACTGGCTGGCCTATATGCTCAGCGGTGAACTGGCGGTGGATCCCTCTAACGCTGGCACCACGGGACTTCTTGATCTAACCACCCGTGACTGGAAACCTGCATTGCTGGATATGGCCGGACTGCGGGCCGATATTCTTTCTCCTGTCAAAGAAACCGGCACATTGCTGGGCGTGGTAAGTTCACAAGCGGCGGAACTCTGCGGTCTGAAGGCGGGCACTCCGGTGGTCGTTGGAGGAGGCGACGTGCAACTTGGTTGCCTGGGGTTAGGCGTTGTCCGTCCGGCACAAACCGCTGTTCTTGGCGGTACATTCTGGCAGCAAGTTGTAAACTTAGCCGCGCCGGTGACAGACCCAGAAATGAACGTGCGCGTTAATCCTCATGTTATTCCTGGCATGGTACAAGCTGAATCTATAAGCTTTTTTACCGGACTCACCATGCGCTGGTTCCGCGATGCTTTCTGTGCCGAAGAAAAACTGATTGCCGAACGTTTAGGCATCGACACCTATACGTTGCTTGAAGAGATGGCAAGTCGTGTGCCGCCTGGGTCGTGGGGCGTAATGCCGATATTCTCCGACAGAATGCGCTTTAAAACCTGGTATCACGCTGCGCCTTCCTTTATTAATTTGTCTATTGATCCGGATAAATGTAACAAAGCGACATTGTTCCGTGCGCTGGAAGAAAATGCGGCGATTGTATCAGCGTGTAACTTGCAGCAAATCGCTGATTTCTCGAATATTCATCCTTCATCGTTAGTCTTTGCCGGCGGAGGTTCAAAAGGGAAATTATGGAGTCAAATTCTCGCTGATGTCTCGGGATTACCCGTCAATATTCCGGTGGTCAAAGAAGCCACCGCATTAGGATGTGCCATTGCAGCTGGCGTCGGTGCCGGAATTTTTTCATCAATGGCAGAAACCGGAGAACGCCTGGTTCGCTGGGAACGGACGCACACACCAGACCCGGAAAAGCATGAACTTTATCAGGATTCACGCGATAAGTGGCAGGCAGTTTATCAGGATCAGCTGGGGCTGGTTGATCATGGACTGACGACGTCGTTATGGAAAGCGCCTGGGTTATAGTTTCATTGACAGCCACATCATGATGACTGTGGCTGTTAGTTTTTGAGTATTGGTATTCTTATTTCCCTTCTTTAGAGCTGGCTTGTTAAATGCCAGCTTGCAGATTCATCGTTCCATCACCAGTACTATATTCAAGGGGAAATTGCTATTTTTCTTAAAGCATTAAGCATAACCCTTATTTTATAGCGAATATTCTTAAAGGCATTAATGGATGAAAAAGGGTTTTAATAAACTTCTGTTTTTAGCAATTAGTGCTATTCTTTGTTAAATATGATGATGATAATCTTCTTATTAAAAGAAACAGTTTTCTTATTAAGCAACAATAACTCATGGTTCATTTTTAAATAAAATAAGAACTATGCAATTTTTAATCTATCGATTCGAAAGTATTAGCAAATTAGCCAAATTGACACCTTCCCACCTCCAACCAACACTCAATACAGGCCTCTGACAACTTAATAAGTTTCATTTTTAACGTCTGATGACTCATCTCTTTCGTGGCTGTATTGTTTGTATATGGAGCGTTTATATGAATAGAATCTATCGCGTGATATGGAATTGCACCCTACAGGTATTTCAGGCCTGCTCGGAATTAACTCGCAGGGTAGGTAAAACATCAACGGTTAATTTGCGTAAATCCTCTGGATTGACAACGAAATTCAGTAGATTGACGCTGGGTGTTTTGCTGGCACTAAGCGGTTCAGCGTCTGGTGCGAGTCTGGAAGTTGATAATGGTCAGATTACCAATATTAATACTGATGTTGCTTACGATGCCTACCTGGTTGGGTGGTATGGCACTGGAGTGCTTAATATTTTGGCTGGCGGTAATGCCTCCTTAACCACTATTACTACCAGCGTCATTGGTGGTAATGAGGACTCAGAGGGCACCGTTAACGTTTTGGGTGGCACCTGGCGATTGTATGATAGCGGAAATAATGCAAGGCCTTTAAATGTGGGTCAATCCGGAACGGGGACGCTGAATATTAAACAGAAGGGTCACGTTGACGGAGGATATTTAAGGATAGGTTCTTCGACAGGAGGCGTCGGGACGGTCAATGTTGAAGGAGAGGACTCGGTTCTGACGACCGAATTATTCGAAATAGGGAGTTACGGTACAGGCTCATTAAATATTACGGATAAGGGTTACGTCACGAGTTCAATAGTCGCCATTGTAGGATATCAGGCGAACAGTAATGGTAAGATTGTCGTTGAAAAGGGTGGCGAGTGGCTAATAAAAAATAATGATTCCTCAATTGAATTTCAAATTGGTAATCAAGGGACGGGCGAAGCAACTATTCGCGATGGGGGGCTGATTACGGCTGAAAATACGATTATCGGTGGCAACCTCACCGGTATCGGAACCCTGAATGTGCAGGATCAAGACTCTGTCATCACGGTACGCAGACTCTATAATGGATATTTCGGTAATGGCACAGTCAACATTTCCAATAATGGACTGATTAATAATAAAGAATATTCATTGGTGGGCGTTCAGGACGGGTCCTACGGTGTCGTCAACGTGACCGATAAAGGGCATTGGAATTTCCTCGGAACGGGCGAAGCTTTCCGCTATATCTATATCGGTGATGCTGGCGACGGTGAACTTAATGTCTCGAGTGAAGGCAAAGTAGATTCGGGAATTATCACTGCGGGGATGAAAGAAACAGGCACAGGCAACATTACTGTTAAGGATAAGAACTCCGTTATCACTAATCTCGGAACTAATCTTGGTTATGACGGCCGCGGCGAAATGAATATCAGTAATGAGGGGCTTGTTGTCAGCAACGGAGGAAGCTCACTCGGTTATGGAGAAACCGGCGTCGGGAAGGTTAGCATCACCACGGGGGGGATGTGGGAGGTCAATAAGAATGTCTATACCACTATTGGTGTTGCGGGCGTCGGAAACCTCAATATCAGCGATGGCGGTAAGTTCGTATCGCAAAATATTACTTTTTTGGGCGATAAAGCAAGCGGTATCGGCACACTGAACCTGATGGATGCGACATCATCGTTCGATACTGTAGGTATCAATGTCGGTAATTTTGGTAGCGGCATCGTAAATGTCAGTAATGGTGCCACCCTTAATTCAACGGGCTATGGATTTATCGGAGGAAATGCCTCCGGTAAGGGGATAGTTAATATTTCAACGGATAGTCTCTGGAATTTAAAAACGTCATCTACTAACGCCCAATTGCTACAGGTCGGTGTATTAGGCACGGGTGAACTGAATATTACCACCGGAGGTATAGTTAAAGCGCGTGATACACAGATAGCTCTCAATGACAAAAGTAAGGGCGACGTGCGGGTGGATGGGCAGAACTCTCTTCTTGAAACATTCAATATGAACGTAGGGACGACTGGCACAGGTACGTTAACCCTGACGAATAACGGCACGCTGAATGTCGAAGGTGGAGAAGTTTACTTAGGTGTTTTTGAGCCTGCTGTAGGAACGCTAAACATTGGTGCTGCTCACGGTGAGGTGGCGGCAGATGCCGGGTTTATCACCAATGCGACAAAAGTGGAGTTTGGTCTTGGCGAAGGCGTTTTTGTCTTTAATCATACCAATAACAGTGATGCCGGCTACCAGGTCGATATGCTGATTACGGGTGACGATAAAGACGGAAAAGTGATGCATGATGCAGGCCATACGGTGTTCAATGCAGGGAATACTTATAGCGGTAAAACGCTGGTCAATGACGGCCTCCTGACTATTGCGTCACATACGGCAGATGGGGTAACAGGCATGGGTTCGAGTGAAGTAACCATTGCAAGCCCCGGTACGCTCGACATTCTCGCATCAACGAACAGCGCAGGAGATTACACGCTGACCAATGCGCTCAAAGGCGATGGCTTGATGCGAGTGCAGCTGTCATCCTCCGACAAAATGTTTGGCTTTACCCATGCAACAGGAACTGAATTCGCCGGTGTTTCCCAACTGAAAGACAGTACCTTCACACTGGAACGCGACAACACCGCTGCGCTTACTCACGCGATGCTTCAGTCTGACAGTGAAAATACCACATCGGTAAAAGTGGGAGAGCAATCCATTGGTGGACTAGCCATGAATGGCGGTACGCTCACTTTCGATACGGATATACCTGCTGCGACGCTTGCGGAGGGATATATCAGCGTCGATACACTGGTTGTCGGCGCGGGTGACTACACCTGGAAAGGCCGTAACTATCAGGTAAACGGGACGGGCGACGTGCTTATCGACGTGCCTAAACCGTGGAATGATCCCATGGCGAATAACCCTCTGACTACGCTCAATTTGCTGGAACACGATGATAGCCATGTCGGCGTTCAACTGGTGAAGGCGCAAACGGTTATTGGGTCGGGTGGCTCATTAACGTTACGTGATTTACAGGGCGACGAGGTGGAAGCGGACAAAACGTTACACATTGCACAAAACGGAACAGTGGTCGCCGAGGGTGATTATGGATTCCGACTCACGACCGCACCTGGTGATGGTTTGTATGTTAACTATGGGCTGAAAGCGCTGAACATCCATGGTGGGCAAAAGCTGACGTTAGCCGAACATGGCGGAGCCTATGGCGCAACGGCCGATATGTCGGCAAAAATCGGTGGTGAAGGGGATCTGGCAATCAATACGGTGCGACAGGTTTCGCTTTCCAACGGTCAGAACGACTATCAGGGGGCAACCTATGTTCAGATGGGGACATTACGTACCGATGCGGATGGCGCGCTGGGCAATACTCGGGAACTGAACATCAGCAACGCGGCCATCGTCGATCTTAATGGATCGGAGCAGACGGTAGAGACATTCACCGGGCTGATGGGTTCGACTATTTTGTTCAAAGAAGGTTCGCTGACGGTGAATAAAGGTGGGATCAGTCAGGGTGAACTGACAGGTGGCGGAAACCTGAATGTTACAGGGGGAACACTGGCTATCGAGGGGCTTAATGCACGCTACAATGCGTTAACCAGCATTAGCCCAAATGCGGAAGTCAGCCTCGACAATACGCAGGGGTTAGGCAGAGGAAATATTGCCAATGACGGTCTGTTAACGCTAAAAAACGTGACCGGCGAACTGCGCAATAGCATAAGCGGTAAAGGTATCGTGAGCGCAACCGCCAGCACAGACGTAGAGCTGGATGGCGATAATAGCCGCTTTGTGGGGCAATTCAACATCGATGCAGGCAGCGCGCTCAGCGTCAACGAGCAGAAAAACCTGGGTGATGCTTCCGTTATCAATAATGGCCTGCTCACCATCGCCACTGAGCGTAGCTGGGCGATGACGCACAGTATCACCGGTAGCGGCGATGTGACAAAACTGGGGACCGGGATCCTGACTCTTAACAACGATTCCGCGGCGTATCAGGGTACGACGGATATCGTGGGTGGTGAAATTGCTTTCGGTTCCGACTCTGCCATTAATATGGCAAGTCAGCACATTAATATCCATAACAGCGGTGTGATGTCGGAAAATGTCACCACTGCAGGTGATGTGAACGTTATGCCTGGGGGGACACTGCGTGTCGCCAAAACCACTATCGGCGGCAATCTGGAGAATGGTGGCACGGTTCAAATGAATAGCGAAGGGGGGAAACCGGGGAATGTACTGACCGTTAACGGCAACTATACCGGAAACAATGGCCTGATGACGTTCAACGCGACGCTGGGCGGCGATAATTCACCCACGGATAAAATGAACGTGAAAGGCGATACCCAAGGGAACACTCGCGTTCGGGTTGATAACATTGGCGGCGTCGGTGCACAAACGGTCAACGGTATTGAACTCATTGAGGTTGGCGGTAATTCTGCAGGTAACTTCGCGCTGACCACCGGAACTGTCGAAGCTGAGGCTTACGTCTACACGCTGGCTAAAGGGAAGGGGAATGACGAGAAAAACTGGTATCTAACCAGTAAATGGGAAGGCGTAACGCCACCGGATACACCCGATCCCATCAATAATCCTCCTGCTGTGGATCCGGAAGGCCCATCAGTTTATCGCCCGGAGGCCGGAAGCTATATCAGCAACATTGCCGCAGCCAACTCGCTGTTTAGCCATCGTTTACACGACCGTCTGGGTGAGCCGCAGTATACAGATTCACTGCATTCTCAGGATTCGGCAAGCAGTATGTGGATGCGTCATGTCGGAGGGCACGAACGTTCAAGGGCCGGTGACGGTCAGCTAAATACTCAGGCTAACCGCTATGTATTGCAGCTAGGCGGCGATTTGGCGCAGTGGAGTAGCAACGCGCAGGATCGCTGGCATCTCGGCGTCATGGCAGGCTATGCCAATCAGCACAGTAATACTCAGAGTAATCGTGTGGGTTATAAATCGGATGGGCGCATCAGCGGTTACAGCGCTGGGATGTACGCGACCTGGTATCAGAACGATGCGAATAAGACCGGCGCTTATGTTGACAGCTGGGCGCTGTATAACTGGTTTGATAACAGCGTCAGTTCCGATAACCGTTCTGCTGACGACTATGATTCTCGCGGTGTGACGGCCTCTGTTGAGGGTGGATATACCTTTGAAGCGGGAACATTTAGCGGCAGCGAAGGGACGCTGAATACCTGGTACGTCCAGCCACAGGTGCAAATCACCTGGATGGGTGTGAAAGATTCTGACCATACCCGGAAAGACGGAACACGCATTGAAACGGAAGGTGACGGAAACGTGCAAACGCGACTTGGGGTGAAAACCTACTTGAACAGTCATCACCAGCGTGACAATGGTAAACAGCGTGAGTTCCAGCCTTACATTGAAGCGAACTGGATCAACAACAGCAAAGTCTACGCCGTGAAGATGAATGGTCAAACCGTAAGCCGTGATGGTGCGCGTAATCTCGGTGAAGTACGTACCGGGGTTGAGGCGAAAGTAAATAACAACCTTAGCCTGTGGGGGAATGTCGGTGTGCAACTAGGTGATAAAGGCTATAGCGATACTCAGGGCATGCTGGGTGTGAAATATAGCTGGTAAACCGTATAAGCCGCATGTCGAAGATGGCATGCGGCTGCTTAATATTGCCGACTTCAAACGACTTTTAAATCCTCCTTTTTATCCGCGATCGCGGATATCACAGTGTTTATCCCGTAGAGCGGATAAGATGTGTTTCCTGATTGACTTTATCCCCACTAAAGGATAAAACTGATAATATCCCCTTGAACGGATAAATATGCTGTGGACGTATGACATGATGAGCTTTCAGAAGATCTATAGCCCAACGCAATTAGCGAATGCAATGAAACTGGTTCGTCAGCAAAATGGCTGGACGCAGAGCGAGCTGGCGAAAAAAATCGGTATTAAGCAGGCGACAATTTCCAATTTCGAAAACAATCCTGACAATACCACGCTCACGACATTTTTTAAGATTTTACAGTCGCTTGAACTCTCAATGACGCTATGCGACACGAAAAATGCCTCGCCAGAATCAACAGAACAGCAAGATCTGGAGTGGTAATGCCTAAACTTGTCACTTGGATGAACAACCAGCGGGTAGGCGAGTTAACGAAGTTAGCCAATGGCGCGCACACCTTTAAGTATGCACCGGAGTGGTTAGCCAACCGTTATGCCAGACCGTTATCACTTTCGCTGCCATTGCAGAGGGGGAATATCACCTCTGATGCCGTATTTAACTTCTTCGATAACCTGTTACCCGATAGCCCGATTGTACGTGACCGGATCGTTAAACGTTATCATGCTAAATCCAAGCAACCGTTTGATTTATTGTCAGAAATAGGGCGAGATAGCGTTGGTGCCGTAACGTTATTACCCGAAAATGAAACCATAACGCGCCCGATAATGGCATGGGAACAGCTCACTGAAGCCAGGCTTGAAGAAGTATTAACGGCTTATAAAGCAGATATCCCTCTAGGCATGATTAGAGAAGAAAATGACTTTCGCATCTCGGTTGCTGGCGCGCAGGAGAAGACAGCGCTGCTCAGAATAGGCAATGACTGGTGCATTCCGAAAGGAATAACGCCGACGACGCACATCATTAAATTACCGATTGGCGAAATCAGGCAGCCCAATGCGACGCTCGATCTCAGCCAAAGCGTTGATAATGAGTATTACTGTCTGCTGCTGGCGAAAGAACTTGGGTTGAATGTGCCGGACGCAGAAATCATTAAAGCGGGAAATGTGCGCGCGTTAGCGGTCGAACGTTTTGACAGGCGTTGGAATGCTGAGCGAACGGTTTTACTTCGCTTGCCACAGGAGGATATGTGTCAGACATTCGGTTTACCTTCATCGGTGAAATATGAATCAGATGGAGGCCCAGGCATCGCGCGGATCATGGCTTTTTTGATGGGGTCCAGCGAGGCGCTGAAAGATCGCTATAATTTTATGAAGTTTCAGGTGTTCCAGTGGCTGATTGGCGCAACGGATGGCCATGCAAAAAACTTCTCCGTATTTATTCAGGCTGGCGGCAGTTATCGACTCACGCCATTTTACGACATCATTTCAGCATTTCCGGTATTGGGTGGCGCAGGAATACACATCAGCGATCTCAAACTGGCAATGGGGCTTAACGCATCCAAAGGCAAAAAAACGGCAATCGATAAAATTTATCCGCGACATTTTCTGGCGACAGCAAAGGTGCTGAAATTTCCGGAAGTGCAGATGCATGAAATCCTGAGTGACTTTGCCAGAATGATTCCGGCAGCACTGGATAACGTGAAGACTTCATTACCGACAGATTTTCCGGAGAACGTGGTGACGGCAGTTGAAACCAATGTGTTGAGGTTGCACCGTCGGTTAAGCCGAGAATACGGTATTAAGTAAGATATGGGGTTTGGCCGTTGTTAATGAGCAGGACAATCATGACCGCCAACTACTGGATTCTCCCTTGGTTTACGTTGGTGCGCATAATGTATATTATGTTAAATAGCCTACGATGGTAAACAACTTCATATCTCTCCATTGCCTCTCACGAAAGGAACTGGACACACTGATCGAGCACGAATTACAACTGATGCTGGCTGAAGGCTTTGACAAGTCCCCTATTTCCGCCAAGGCCCTGCATATTCGGCTCAAGGCAAAAGGTATCGTTAACGGTGGTTTAAGTACGCTGAGCAGCCTTGAGCGAAAACGCCTAATTGCTGCCTATGTTGATCAGCAACTTGGCCCGTTGAATCTACGCCCAAAAGAAAAACAGCAATACGTCAACCGCAAAACCCGTCAGGCCTTGCTGGCCAGAAACCAGCAGTTGCAGGCGGAAGTCAGTGAACTGCAAGACCAACTGGCGCAGAATACCCTATCGTTGATAGAAATTGTCAAAGCGGTAAAAATCAATACGGTTATTCCGGTGGAAAGTCTGTTGCCAAACATGTAATTCGGGAGTTACACAAGTCGTCATAATGCTGGTTATAATTTTCGGCAAAGGGCATGGACGATTTATTTCCGTCATTCTGTATATTGCTTACCTTCCCAAATTTCTCCAACCGTTAGTTGGAGAAATTAGATGAGTCGTAAATCATGAATAAACCCCTTGCTCTATTCGAAAAATGAGCATGGCAACTTTCAACACCCCCTCTTCTGAGTCCAATATCTCAGAGGGCGTTTTCCACTGTAATGCTCTGTTTGGTTCATTGCACCAGTTTAATGCTGCACTTTCGTTACCTTCAAAAAGATCAATAGCCTTTTGAAGAACATCATTTTTTGTCAGCATGTTTTACACCTGAAGACGTTTTGAGTGCTTCGATAAGACTACTTCGCTCTTCCTCTGTCATCCGGGATATGAGCAATGCAAGTTCTGCTGTTGTCTGATCATCACAAAAAGGCACGTTTAACTCTGCCGCCATCCGTCGAATCGTATCAATATCGGGGACATGGCGCCCTTTCTCATAATGATTCATACGACTGCTAGCCGATGCGGGATCAAAGCCAACATGAAGAATTGATAATTGCCGTGCCGAGCAGAGAAAATGAATTCCGGAAACTTTCTCTTGAGCAAGATAAAACACATATTAAGATAAATGAAAAAATAAAAACACTGATTAGGATTGGTAATAAAAATATTACAATAAGGCAATGAATTTTAAAAAGGATTTGAAGTTTAATACAGTCATGAAAAAGAGAGGGCAAAGCCGACCCCGCCCTCTCCCTTCATGCACTGATAAGCCTCACTAATAGGAGTGTTAGCAGCGCGTACCACTGTATGCTAGACCTGAAAAATATAATCTCAGCCAGTCCCAGATGCAACCTTTAACACTTCAACGCAACAAATTAAACAACGAATAGCCACAAACGTGTAGACAGTGCACTGATACGGATAAAAGTAACGCTCCTGAATTGCTCAATCAATGATATATACCCTGTTTTACTGACATATCTGACAGCGGGTGGATTTCCTTCAATTATTGATATAACACCATACGCACTACATCTGTCTCCACCAGAATATGAGGTGAAATTGTTGCGCACCGGTTAATCCGGGTGTACTGGTCAAACTGTTTTTACGGTGCGCCTGTTTTATAGCCTTCAGTTGCGCAATGCGTCGACTTCGCATGGTTTTCCTCATGACTGCCGCTTTATCATTGCGCAATTCGCCGATGTAGTCGGTGCCCCCCGGAAAATCAAACGGTTCTGGTTGTTCTCTGTACTGCTTCAGGGCGTATAGCCCGATACCTCTACAGACGGGTTTTCCCCGGAGCGAGGCCTCTGGGGTTCATAATTAATCGTACAGCCAAAGTACCAAGCGTTCGGCCGGCTGGGCGGCCGGCTGGGCTTGCTGGTCAGTTTGTTCCAACACACATTAAGCATCTCCAGTCCGCTGGGCAGGCGGTCCGGCAGGCTGGTCAGCTGGTTATTACTCACATCAAGCACCTTCAGCCTGACGGGCAGCACCGGCAGATGGATCAGCTGGTTATTACTCACATTAAGCGTCCTCATATAGCCGGGCAGCTCCGGCAGGCTGCTCATGAGGTTAAAACGCACATCAAGCGTCACCAGCCCGGCGGGCAGCGCCGGCAGGCCGGACAGCTGATTATTACTCACATCAAGCATCACCAACCCGGCGGGCAGGACCGGCAGGCTGCACAGCTGGTTTTTACACACATAAAGATGCTTCAGCCCGGCGGGCAGGACCGGCAGGCTGTCCAGCCAGTTTCTTCTCACATCAAGCTCCTCCAGCCCGGTGGGCAGCTCCAGCCCGGTGGACCTGAAGAGATTGTTTCCACCCACATTAAGGTGCTTCAGCCCGGCGGGCAGGACAGGCAGGCTGCACAGCCGGTTTCTACTCACATCAAGCTTCTTCAGCCCGGCGGGCAGGACCGGCAGGCTGTCCAGCAAGTTTCTTCTCACATAAAGCTCCTCCAGCCCGGTGGGCAGGACCGGCAGGCTGCACAGCTGGTTTCCACTCACATCAAGCTTCTCCAGCCCGGCGGGCAGCTCCGGCAGGCTGGTCAGCATCAGATTTGCCAGTTCTAGTTCCAGTGCCGAAGCTCTATTGCATGCTCTATTGTATATATATGCCTTCACCCTACTAAGAGCTTCTGCCCTGTATTCCCCGGGAGCATTCACCTTGGCCCAGGCACGCCATGCCGTTATCTGGGCCACCCAGTCCGGGACTTTATCGATATACTTCCGGAGCAGTTTACAGTGTGGTTTATCGCCAGTCAGAGTTACAGACAACGCTACTTTTGGCATACCTGGTATGTACATTGTCATGATGGGCTCATCGACGACGGACAGGTTCAGTAAGAGCCCTATCGGCGGGTCTTCCTTTTTGGCCGGGATGGTGTAAATATTGGGATTGTCTGTGGACTCGAAGCTCAGGAACATATTTGTCAGCTGATCACTTTTGGTCAAACATTGATCGTGAAGGAGGGAACGACAAACCATGTGGATGAAAGTTTCTTCGGATGCGTTGTGTAATATGGTTGTATAATCTGATGAGGATAAATCATCCCAGTTTTCTATCTTGCTGGTCTTGCTGGTCTTGCTGGTCTTGCTGGTCTTGCTGGCTGCGATATCGTTTAATGAATTGTTTAATAAATCGGTTAATACATAGCCGATATGAAGACGGTTTGCTGTCTGGCTGGATTCATCGGGTGCCCAATATTCATTTTCATTGGGTTTAACATATACACCGGATGCACCGGATAAAGAAGTAGGCTGGAGCATGATACCTCACAAAAATGTGTTGATGAAAAGCCGGATTCTGTCCATATTCCCGTGAACCGGCTATCAAAATTCGCGCATTTTGCCAGGTATTCATGTGGTTAAAATTTATCTGGTGCGTTTCCGGTGGTTTTGCAGTTCACCAGCTACAATCGCTAGCAACGGCACATTTATACTCAACATAAGTTAAATCATATTGACTGTTAACTTACTTCATGAACCAAGATGCATCGTCAATGGCGGCTTAACATGGCGTCCTGTCTCATAATGATTCATACGACTGCTAGCCGATGCAGGGTCAAAGCCAACAAGGAGACCCAGAGAGCGCTGTGATAATCCCGCCCTGCATCTCGCTTCCTTAAGTCGCTCTGGTATCGGATTTTTTTCAGACACTGATTCATCTTCATTTGCCTCGAATGCTTAGAACGAAGAATGGAATGAATCGTATCATCATGTGACCCCGTAAATTTCTCGTTCAAGTCAGTTGCTTTTTTCTTTTGAATTCAGATGAACACCTGAGAATGTTTTACCTGCATCTGTGGATAATAGTTTACTTTTAGTCAGACGTTTAACGGAGCTACAACCATGCAACCTGTTCATAGTGTAAATGACCAGTATCGCGGTATTTCTACACCGCCGACTGTGAAGGATAAAATTTACAATGATATTATTTCGCTAAAAGAAGACTGGGTTTCCCTGGTGGATAGAATTTCCCGGGATGATTTTGATGTGAATAATACAAACTGCGACAATAGCGACGGGGAATTATTTGGCGAACCTCTTTGTATGGCACCTGGTACGGATTGGAAAAAAGTAATAAACAATTTGCAAAAATTGAGTATCAGCGCCTGCCTTAAGCTGAATATACCAGCCAGTGACTGTTTCGACAAAACCGACCTGTCTGGTATCCCTGTGGAGAAACTCGAATTCGAATATCGTGAGGCAGGTGCCCCAGGTGGGGTAACTTCTGAATGACAAAAGCATAAAAGAAATCATTTAAAATGAGCGATATTTGATAGTTTTTCTCCGGTTTTAAAATAGTATCAATAGTATCAGGTGAATCTTTATCCCGACATTATCCGGGATAATATTCAGATTTCTGTTAATGTCAGTAATGGGTTCGATAAATTAAAAGGTGATTATTATGATGTCCGTTAATGGTGATGTCCACACTATAATACTCAGATCTTCTACTACAAATACTACAAAAGACCTGTACTATGATGGAAACATGATGCCACTGGCGGGTGTCAAAGCCATACTTGATACAAGTACCGGAGGATTTTCCAGTTGGGTCAAAAAGTTATTATATGCTATTGCTCATTTGTTAGGAAGCGAAAAAATTCCGAACAATGAGAATATGCGGGAAGGCATGGAATATCTTAAGTTGATTTTTAAAAGCGCCATTCAGGAAGAGAAGTACAGATATGTCATCCGGGATGAGAGTGGCGAGGTTTATGTAGAAATAAACTTTGACCCGGAAGCGAAACAGTTGTTCATCAGTTGTGCCGGGGGGAAAGAATCAATATGTTGTACAGAAAAAGAGTTTACAAACGTTAAACAAAACCTCATAGAAAAATATTGTCCGAGAAATTACCAAACCTCCTATGATCTGGTTGCGAACAAGCTTTACAGGTATGACATTTTAGAAGAGCTGATGGCTTGCGACAACAGGGGTGAGAGCATTTTGTTCAGGGCTATGCGGGACGGGGATACAGATTTGATTGAAAGCCTTCACCTGTCCGAACTTACCGGTAAAGGCGGACTCACCTCCAGTAAGATGCTAAAATTACTGGAGACGTCAAGCGAAGGGGGTACCCCGGGTTTGTATATGGCCATGAAGAACGGACGCTATGACATGCTGGCTACAATACTGGGTTTGCTCGCCAAACTGCCCGATAATTATGACATTAACAAAAATGATGTACTGAGGTTACTGAAAGCAAAAAACTCTGATCCGAGATCTAATTCGATTGAAGGGTCGGAAATTGCCATGACGGAAGGACATGATAAAATACTGATAACGATGTTGGAAATGCTTCCCGACGTGGTCAAGAGGTTTGGAATTACCAATGATGAGATGCGGGATTTAATCAATCCACGTAGGGGTGATGATCGTGCTTTGAGCAAAGCCATGCTTAATGGGAAAGAAAACATAGTGACCGCTATGCAACGGTTACTCCCCGACCATGCCGAGAAATTACAACTCAGCAAAGAGGATGTCTTTAATATACTGTCTTCATTCAACGATAAAACTTCCAAAAATCCCTCGGGTTTATTTAAGGTCATGTCATATGGGAGGGTAAATATGCTGAAGTTCATGCTGGATAATCTCTGCGCGCTACCGGAGGAGATATTTACCAAAGACGATATTCTGGGTTTCCTGTCTGTAAGAAATGCGAATGGCATGACGGGGATGGCGAATGCTATGTCTGATGGTCATGTGGAAATAGTGAAGGCCATGCTGAACCGTCTCTGCTCGATGAAGGGGGAGTTTAATATTACCAAAGACTATGTCCTCAATGATATACTGGCTTCAAAAAACGGCAACGGCTGGACAGGGATATCTTTAGCCATAGCGCACGGACATGTGGAAATACTGAAGACCATACTGGACGCGCTCCCCATGCTGAATGATAAGTTTGACATTACCGGCGCGGATATACAAAAGTTTCTGTTTGCAAAAATCGACGAAGACATCTCGGGTTGGACCAAAGGTATGGACAGAGGGAATAAGGACAAACTGATAAGCATGTACAAAATGCTGTTCGATAACATACTGATGGATAATAAGTCAGATATTCCTGTTGATTTGCTGAGGGAATTAAATATTGTCAGCCATATTGTATTGACAGAAACTGGAAAACCAAAAACAGACGAAATAACAAGGCACTCTGAAACCAGCCTCACCTACGGACAACTCCGGCAATGGAGTGAAGCGAGTGTACGGCGTGCGGCCGGGAGTTTAGAGGAGTACTGTCGGAACCTAAACATTAATGTGGACACTGTCAAACCCTACCTGACCCCAGCCGGACTTACCCCCCTCGGCGAAGAGATGCGGGATAATGTAAAAGTGCCGGGGCTCACTGTTGTGGGGTAAGGCCCTGCACATCCCGTGGCCCCCTGCATGGCTAAAGCATGGAAAGCGGAAGAAAAAGCGCAATGAGGTCGTAGGACGAACGGTTCGGGGAAGGCTGAAGAGTACGTATCTGGTCCTGAAGACCGGATAAACCTTCATCGGTCCAACGTTTAAGCCACTTGTAGCTAGTGGCAGGAGAAATGCCGTAGTGACGGACACTGTAAATAATTCTGTGTAACCGCCCACGATTAAAGGTGGCCGCTCAGGCGGTCACCGTATTCGATAATAAATTGTGTGATTCATAGACATCGTTTTCAATATTCTCAACTCAAGTTCAAGCTGGTTATTCTGTTCCTGTATATGCTCCTCATTGGGCTGATAGTTTGCGTGAACGGCATCAGAGTATGGCGTTTTCTCAGCAAGTTCAAAGTAGCGCTCCATCGGAGTTATCAGCCACCCACAGCTGGTCAGGATATTCTGCCACGAACTGACGATTCACACAGTCGCCTGCGGCAACGACTTTCCTGCTGACTGTAAACAGAACGACGGTCGGCGGTGAAATAACGGTCTTTGCCCTCACCTATGCCATGGCCCAGCGCCCGGCTCATGTCGTAGCCATCGCTTTCACGCGGGCATCCATTGCGGCGTCGTTCAAAACCATACCTCCCCAGCCGCAAATACCGGGTAACCTGATACTTCACAATAAGATTGGTGCGTGGATTATAGATTGCCAAATAATAATCCATCAAGAAATAATGACAACAAAAAAACATCAAACATTCCTAATGTTATTTGGCCATATAAAACATTAATAACTCTTGACCTTTCCTGACATTTTCCATATTCGCAATCATATTCTGTTTAGACGTTGTTTATAAACATCATGCATAATGAAATCGTCATGTTATTTGGCGATATGAAAAAGTCTTTGAAAATACTCTCTACAACAAGTGCAGTTATAAGCTTGTTGTGACTGAGCGTCCTTGTGATTTAAAGATATTATCGTTCTTCATCAGATGTAATAACTCAGGAAATTATATTTTCAGGGCGACAGGCTAATCAAGAATGATTCTTTTTTATAAGCAATAACCGAATGACTGAATTGTTATATTTCTTTATTCAGCTGCTTAAATATAAACTTTGGAGAATTATGAAACTCAAACATGTCGGAATGATTGTCGTATCTGTGTTGGCGATGTCTTCGGCTGCTGTTAACGCTGCCGAAGGTGATGAGTCAGTTACTACCACCGTTAATGGCGGTGTTATTCATTTTAAAGGTGAAGTGGTAAATGCCGCTTGTGCGATTGACTCAGAATCAATGAACCAAACGGTTGAACTGGGTCAGGTCCGTTCTTCTCGCCTGGCTAAAGCGGGTGACCTCAGTAGCGCTGTAGGCTTCAATATCAAGCTGAATGATTGTGATACCAATGTTTCCAGTAATGCGGCTGTTGCATTCCTGGGGACTACTGTCACCAGTAATGACGATACGCTGGCGCTTCAGAGTTCAGCGGCAGGCTCTGCCCAGAATGTCGGTATCCAAATTTTGGACCGTACGGGGGAGGTATTAATACTGGATGGGGCAACTTTTAGCGCTAAAACTGACTTGATTGATGGCACGAATATACTGCCATTCCAGGCTCGTTATATTGCCCTCGGGCAGTCAGTGGCCGGTACTGCAAATGCAGATGCGACCTTCAAAGTCCAATACCTATAATTGAGTATTCGGGTGGCTATGCGTCATCTGAAATTAAAACAGGGTGTGTGTGGCATGGCTACTCACACCCGAAAAAATTCATCAATATTTATCTCATTATTACTAAGGAATGACTTATATCTTGGAACGATATGAAAAAATCATAGAGTATCTAAACGATTAATAAACAAGACAGTTAAATTTACTGTGATTTTAAAAATCACTTTGAAGACAATTTTTATTTCAATAGAGAACCAAATTTTATTACCAGCGCATTAAGTCTGGAAACCCGGCCATCCGCCATAGCATTAGCAATATTTACCATTTTCTGATGTGACGGTTTCCCCCGCTTAGCCTATCAACACATGGAGAACACATCAGATGCAGACGACTCGTACGCCCTACTCTGTTTCTTTTATGGCGACAGTATTACTTTCATTGATCTTTCTTTGCCATAGTACCATTGCCAATGCAGCGGTAGCTCTAGGTGCAACTCGTGTAATCTTTCCAGCAAATCAGAAACAGGTTCTATTGCCTGTCACGAATAATGATCCTGCCAGTGTCTATCTTATTCAGTCATGGATAGAAAATGCGGGTGACCAAAAAGATACCCAGTTTGTCATTACCCCACCGCTTTTTTCGATGCAAGGCAAAAAAGAGAATACGCTGCGGATTATCAACGCCACTAATCATCAGTTACCGAGCGACCGGGAAAGCCTGTTTTGGGTAAATGTCAAAGCTATTCCTGCTATGGAAAAAGATCAGAAAAATGCAAATACATTACAGCTCGCAATTATTAGCCGCATAAAAATGTTCTATCGCCCAACGAATTTGGCAATGGCACCTGACCAAGCTCCGGAAATGCTTCGTTTCCGCCGCAGTGGTAGCAAACTGACACTTATTAATCCGACCCCCTACTTCATTACCGTAACGAATATGAAAGCAGGAAATAGCGATCTCCCAAACACCATGGTGCCTCCAAAAGGTGAGATTTCTGTGGATTTCCCTCACGGTACATCCGGGGATATCAGCTTTCAGACGATCAATGATTACGGTGCATTAACACCGCGTATTAAGGCAACCATGCAGTAACAACTGACCTAATTAATAAGCATAAACTCAATCGGAACTAATAATGACAGCCTTTCGTGCCGCATTTAAGGCATATCGTATGCATCATGTGTTACTACTGCCTCGCTTTGCACGGCTTACCTTTGCCCTTGGCTTAGCTACAGCGGTTTTTCCCGTAGAAGCAGAGTATTATTTTAATCCACGGTTTTTAAGCAATGATCTTGCTGAGTCTGTTGATTTATCTGCCTTTGCTAAGGGACGCGAGGCACCACCTGGTACATATCGGGTCGATATTTATTTGAACGACGAATTTATGACCACTCGGGATGTTACTTTTGTTGCAGATGATAATAACGCAGATCTCACCCCATGTCTGAGTACAGACCTTCTTGTCAGTCTTGGCATAAAAAAATCAGCGTTATTAGCCAATAAGGACCATTTGGCAGGAAAAAATGTGCCGGATAACAACGCATGTACACCACTTCAGGATCGTTTGGCTGATGCATCTACTGAGTTTGATGTTGGTCAGCAACATCTGTCGCTCTCCGTTCCGCAGATTTATGTCGGCAGAATGGCCCATGGTTATGTCTCTCCTGACCTGTGGGAAGAAGGAATAAACGCAGGCCTACTGAACTATAGTTTTAATGGTAATTCTATCAACAATCGTAGTAACCATAACGCCAGCAAAACCAACTATGCATATCTGAATTTGCAGAGTGGCATCAACATTGGCAGTTGGCGACTACGTGATAACTCAACGTGGAGTTATAACAGTGGGAGTAACAACCCATCTGACAGCAATAAATGGCAACATATCAATACGTCTGCTGAACGTGACATTATTCCCTTACGCTCACGGTTAACGGTGGGTGATAGTTATACCGATGGCGATATTTTTGAAAGTGTGAACTTTCGTGGCCTTAAAATAAACTCAACGGAAGCGATGTTGCCCGATAGCCAACATGGTTTTGCTCCGGTGATTCATGGTATAGCCCGTGGCACAGCCCAAGTCAGTGTTAAACAGAACGGATACGATGTTTATCAGACTACGGTCCCTCCCGGCCCTTTTACTATTGATGATATTAACTCTGCGGCCAATGGCGGTGATCTGCAAGTTACGATAAAAGAGGCAGACGGCAGTATTCAGACTTTATATGTCCCTTATTCATCTGTCCCGGTTCTCCAACGTGCTGGTTATACGCGTTATGCACTTGCCTTGGGAGAATATCGTAGTGGAAATAACCTGCAAAGCTCCCCAAAATTCATTCAGGGCAGCGTAATGCATGGTCTGGAGGGAAACTGGACACCTTATGGCGGGATGCAAATTGCAGAAGATTATCAAGCTTTCAACGTGGGTATTGGTAAAGATCTTGGCCTTTTAGGTGCCTTTTCTGTCGATATCACGCAAGCCAATACGACACTTGCGGATGATACTCGTCACAGCGGACAATCGGTAAAATCTGTCTACAGTAAATCTTTCTATCAGACGGGAACGAATATCCAGATCGCAGGATATAGATATTCTACGCAGGGATTTTATAACTTATCTGACAGTGCATACAGTCGAATGAGTGGTTACACCGTCAAGCCTCCGACCGGAGACACCAATGAACAGATACAATTTATTGATTATTTTAATCTGTACTATAGTAAACGTGGTCAGGAACAAATAAGTATTTCTCAGCAGCTTGGAAATTACGGTACGACCTTTTTCAGTGCCAGTCGCCAAAGTTACTGGAACACGTCACGCAGCGTTCAGCAAATATCATTCGGGTTAAATGTACCGTTTGGCGATATTACGACTTCGCTGAATTATAGCTATTCCAGTAATATATGGCAAAACGATCGGGATCATTTACTCGCTTTTACACTTAATGTTCCCTTCAGTCATTGGATGCGTACAGACAGTCAGTCGGCATTTCGTAATTCAAACGCTAGTTATAGCATGTCAAACGATTTGAAAGGCGGTATGACCAATCTATCTGGGGTTTATGGCACACTGCTGCCGGATAATAACCTGAATTATAGTGTTCAGGTCGGTAATACCCGCGGAGGTAATGCATCATCTGGCACCAGTGGTTACAGTTCTCTTAATTATCGAGGGGCTTACGGTAATACTAATGTCGGTTACAGTCGTAATGGAGATAGCAACCAGTTTTACTACGGAATGAGTGGTGGAATTATTGCTCATGCTGATGGTGTCACCTTTGGACAGCCGATGGGTGACACTATGGTTCTGGTTAAGGCTCCTGGCGCGGAGGATGTTAAAATAGAGAACCAGACAGGAATACATACAGACTGGCGTGGCTATGCAATATTACCATTTGCGACAGAATATAGAGAAAATCGTGTCGCTCTTAACGCTAATTCCCTTGCCGATAATGTTGAACTGGATGAAACCGTGGTCACGGTCATCCCTACTCATGGTGCTATTGCCAGAGCAACATTTAATGCACAAATCGGCGGTAAAGTATTAATGACTCTGAAATACGGCAATAAACCAGTTCCATTCGGTGCAATTGTGACTCACGGTGACAATAACAATGGCAGCATTGTTGCTGAAAATGGTCAGGTCTATCTGACAGGACTTCCACAATCAGGAAAATTACAGGTTTCATGGGGCAACAATGCAAACGCTAAATGTATTGTTAATTACAAGCTTCCTGAAGTCTCTCCTGGGAACTTACTGAGTCAGCAAACAGCAGTCTGTCGCTAAGGAACACTAGATTATGAAACACAATAGCATTATTTTCCTCGGGTTATGTCTGGGGTTAACCACCTATTCTGCTTTATCTGCAGATAGCGTTATTAAAATTAGCGGGCGCGTCCTGGATTATGGCTGCACAGTTTCATCTGATTCGCTTAATTTTACCGTAGACCTACAAAAACACAGTGCCCGGCAATTCCCAACGACTGGAAGCACAAGTCCAACCGTTCCTTTCCAGATTACGTTAAGTGAATGTAGCAAAGGGACTACGGGGGTTCGGGTTGCATTTAGCGGGATAGAGGATTTAGAAAATAATACTCTGCTGAAACTGGATGAAGGAAGCAATTCTGCTTCCGGTTTGGGTATTGAAATTCTGGACGGAAATATGCGCCCAGTAAAAATAAATGACCTTCATACCGGAATGCAGTGGATCCCTCTGACTCCTGATCAGGATAATATTTTGCCTTACTCGGCCCGTTTGAAGTCAACACAAAAGTCCGTCAATCCAGGACTGGTTAGCGCTTCGGCAACATTTACCCTTGAATTTCAATAATCAGAGTCAGATATGAATAGAACTTTCCAAAGACTTCTGTTGGCTACGCTCTGTGCGCTATTTTCAGCAACGCTTCAGGCCGCTGATGTCACTATCACTGTTAATGGTCGGGTAGTTGCTAAACCCTGCACTATTCAAACCAAAGAGGCTAGCGTTAATCTCGGGGATCTTTATACACGCAATCTGCAACAACCTGGTTCTGCATCTGGCTGGCACAATATTACTTTATCATTAACCGATTGTCCGATTGAAACAAGTGCAGTGACGGCAATCGTAACAGGTTCAACTGACAATACGGGTTATTACAAAAATGAAGGTAGTGCCGAAAATATTCAAATAGAGCTGAGGGATGATCAGGAGGCGACGTTAAAAAGTGGCGATAGCAAAACGGTTATTGTTGATGAGATCACACGTAATGCACAGTTTCCACTTAAGGCAAGAGCTATCACGGTGAATGGAAACGCAAGCCAGGGAACGATCGAGGCGCTAATCAATGTGATCTATACCTGGCAATAACATCGATTCGATTTTATAAGCCTCTTTTTTAAATCAATTTTTAACCTAAGGATTTATCATGGGAAAAAAAATTAGTATAAATGTCCTGTTCAGTATTTATTTTCTTTTGATGGCAGGTAAAGTCTTCGCCTTCAGTTGTAATGTTGATGGTGGGTCAAGTATTGGCGCAGGTACAACTTCTGTGTATGTTAATCTCGATCCTGTCATTCAACCAGGTCAGAATCTGGTTGTAGATTTGTCTCAGCATATAAGTTGCTGGAATGATTACGGCGGCTGGTACGACACAGATCATATTAACTTAATACAAGGCTCAGCTTTCGCAGGCTCCCTACAGTCATATAAAGGATCGCTGTACTGGAATAATGTGACCTACCCCTTTCCGTTGACGACAAATACCAACGTGCTGGATATTGGTGATAAGACACCGATGCCCTTACCGTTAAAACTCTATATTACCCCTGTCGGGGCGGCCGGTGGCGTTGTCATAAACGCGGGAGAAGTTATTGCTCGCATTCATATGTATAAAATTGCAACGTTAGGAAGTGGAAATCCGCGTAACTTTACATGGAATATTATTTCAAATAACAGTGTTGTTATGCCAACGGGCGGCTGTACCGTTGATAGTCGTAATGTCACAGTGAGTCTCCCGGACTTTCCTGGAAGCGCAGAAATACCCCTGGGCGTATATTGCTCAAGTGAGCAAAAGCTCTCATTTTATCTTTCGGGCGCTACCACTGACAGTGCCCGACAAGTGTTTGCTAATACAGCACCTGACGCAACAAAAGCATCAGGAGTCGGTGTCTCCCTGATGCGTAATGGAAAAATACTGGCTACGGGAGAAAATGTCTCCCTGGGAACTGTAAATAAAAGCAAAGTACCCCTGGGCTTAAGTGCAACTTATGGACAGACCGGTAGCAAGGTCGCAGCTGGAGCAGTACAGTCAGTCATTGGCGTTACATTTATCTATGAATAATTGTGATGTTGACCCTGTTATACTTTAGGTTGTGCTTTCCATTCACTAAAATTACGCGGATAATTCTTTCCTGAAAGAAATTATCCTACACCTGTAAGAAAATCCGCGCACAATTGAAGTCAGAGTCTTATTTTATATATTGAAAAGTATGTTAACTTAAAGACTATGAGAGATGATGCTTAACTTATCGCATTTATACTATTCTGTTATTTGACGATAATGAGTTAAAAATAGAATGAGAGTAGCCCCCTACTCTCATATATCCAAATGGCCGATAAACCCATTATATATACTGCGCATCATCGCTATTACAAATCCTAATAATTCATTTCCACACAGGATAAGCTGATGAAGAAAAAAATTGAATCCTACCAGGGAGCTGCCGGTGGTTGGGGGGCTGTCAAATCTGTAGCGAATGCAGTCCGTAAGCAGATGGATATACGCCAGGAAGTGATTGCCATGTTTGACATGAATAAGCCAGAAGGCTTTGACTGTCCAGGATGTGCATGGCCAGATCCTAAGCACAGCGCGTCATTCGACATTTGTGAAAACGGCGCAAAAGCAATCGCCTGGGAAGTCACCGATAAACAGGTGAATGCCTCTTTTTTCGCTGAGAATACGGTTCAATCATTACTTACCTGGGGAGATCACGAACTCGAGGCTGCGGGGCGTCTCACTCAACCTTTGAAATATGATGCCGTCAGCGACTGTTACCAGCCATTAAGCTGGCAACAAGCTTTCGACGAAATTGGCGCACGTCTTCAAAGCTATAGTGATCCAAATCAGGTTGAATTCTATACTTCGGGCCGCACTTCCAATGAAGCAGCCTTTCTTTATCAGCTTTTTGCCCGTGAATACGGTACCAATAACTTTCCCGACTGCTCAAACATGTGCCATGAACCGACCAGCGTAGGTTTGGCTGCGAGTATCGGCGTGGGTAAAGGGACCGTGTTACTGGAAGACTTTGAGAAATGCGATTTAGTAATTTGCATTGGGCATAACCCTGGTACAAACCACCCTCGCATGCTGACTTCGTTGCGCGCTTTAGTGAAACGGGGAGCGAAAATGATTGCCATCAATCCTCTGCAGGAGCGTGGCCTGGAGCGATTTACCGCACCACAGAACCCGTTTGAAATGCTGACGAACTCCGAGACTCAATTGGCTAGTGCTTACTATAATGTGCGCATTGGTGGCGATATGGCGTTGCTAAAGGGGATGATGCGCCTGTTAATTGAGCGCGATGATGCTGCAAGTGCTGCGGGTCGGCCCTCATTGCTGGATGACGAATTCATTCAAACGCATACCGTCGGCTTTGACGAGCTACGCCGTGACGTTCTCAATTCCGAGTGGAAAGATATCGAACGTATTTCTGGACTAAGTCAGACACAAATCGGCGAACTTGCTGATGCATATGCCGCTGCCGAACGAACCATTATCTGTTACGGAATGGGGATCACTCAGCACGAACATGGTACCCAGAACGTACAGCAACTGATCAATCTGCTGTTGATGAAAGGTAACATTGGCAAGCCTGGTGCGGGTATCTGCCCACTACGTGGTCACTCTAATGTACAGGGCGACCGAACCGTCGGTATCACCGAGAAACCGTCTGCAGAGTTTCTGGCTCGCCTGGGTGAGCGCTATGGCTTCACCCCACCTCATGCACCTGGACATGCTGCAATCGCCAGCATGCAAGCAATATGTACGGGGCAAGCTCGAGCATTGATCTGCATGGGGGGCAACTTTGCACTGGCAATGCCAGATCGGGAAGCGAGCGCTGTACCGTTAACGCAATTAGATCTGGCGGTACACGTTGCCACAAAGCTTAACCGCTCTCATCTGCTGACCGCACGGCATAGCTATATTCTGCCGGTTCTGGGACGTAGCGAGATTGACATGCAAAAAAGCGGTGCGCAGGCGGTAACCGTTGAGGATTCAATGTCAATGATTCATGCCTCGCGTGGCGTGTTAAAACCCGCAGGTGTCATGCTGAAATCAGAGTGTGCTGTGGTCGCGGGAATCGCGCAGGCAGCGCTCCCTCAGAGCGTGGTGGCCTGGGAGCATCTGGTGGAAGATTATGATCGCATTCGCAATGACATTGAAGCTGTGCTGCCAGAGTTCGCCGACTATAACCAGCGCATCCGCCATCCTGGTGGTTTTCACCTCATAAACGCAGCTGCTGAAAGGCGCTGGCTGACGTCGTCAGGTAAGGCTAATTTCATTACCAGCAAAGGGCTGTTAGAAGATCCCTCTTCGGCGTTTAACAGTAAGCTGGTCATGGCGACAGTACGCAGTCACGATCAGTACAACACGACGATTTATGGTATGGATGATCGCTATCGAGGGGTATTCGGTCAACGAGATGTGGTCTTCATGAGTGCTAAACAAGCTAAAGTTTGCGGTGTAAAAAACGGCGAAAGAGTTAATCTTATTGCACTCACGCCAGAGGGTAAGCGTAGCTCACGCCGCATGGATAGATTAAAAGTGGTCATTTACCCCATGGCTGACCGCTCACTGGTGACCTATTTTCCAGAATCGAATCACATGCTAACACTTGATAACCACGATCCATTAAGTGGCATTCCTGGCTATAAAAGTATTCCGGTTGAATTAGAACCATCAAATTAATTCGCCTCCTCATTTCTTCTGCTGTCATCCGCACAGCAGAAGAATTCCTCATTGACCATTGTCGCGCAATTTACTCACATGTGCTAAATTAAACTGCTCGCTATAAGATATATACCTCCGCCTACAGCTGTAAGAAACTCCGCTCAGTACTGAAGCACCAGTCCTATTTCCTCTTTTTTCCAGCCTGTTATATTAAGCATACTGATTAACGATTTTTAACGTTATCCGCTAAATAAACATATTTGAAATGCATGCGACCACAGTGAAAAACAAAATCACGCAAAGAGACAACTATAAAGAAATCATGTCTGTAATTGTGGTTGTCTTATTACTGACACTTACGTTGATAGCCATTTTTTCGGCAATTGATCAGCTGGGTATTTCAGAAATGGGTCGCATTGCAAGAGATCTTACACATTTCATTATCAATAGTTTGCAAGACTGAAAATAAACAGCAAATTATAAATATGAAATGTTAAAAAAGTATCGATAAAAACTTTATTGTTTTAAGGAGATAAAATGTCGCTCGTTTGTTCTGTTATATTTATTCATCATGCCTTCAACGCTAACATTTTAGATAAAGATTACGCCTTCTCTGACGGCGAGATCTTGATGGTAGATAACGCTGTTCGTACGCATTTTGAACCTTATGAGCGGCATTTTAAAGAAATCGGATTTAATGAAAATACCATTAAAAAATATCTACAATGCACTAACATCCAGACAGTGACGGTGCCTGTTCCTGCGAAGTTTTTACGTGCTTCAAATGTACCGACTGGATTGCTTAATGAAATGATTGCTTATCTCAACTCGGAAGAACGCAATCATCATAATTTTTCAGAACTTTTGCTTTTTTCTTGCCTGTCTATTTTTGCCGCATGCAAAGGTTTCATTACACTATTAACTAACGGTGTGCTATCCGTATCAGGGAAAGTGAGAAACATTGTCAATATGAAGCTGGCACACCCATGGAAACTAAAAGATATTTGTGATTGCCTGTATATTAGTGAAAGCCTGCTGAAGAAAAAACTAAAGCAAGAGCAAACGACATTCTCACAAATTCTTTTAGATGCCAGAATGCAACACGCAAAAAATTTGATACGCGTAGAGGGTTCAGTCAATAAAATTGCCGAAAAATGTGGTTATGCCAGTACATCTTATTTTATTTATGCTTTCCGCAAACATTTCGGCAACAGTCCAAAGAGAGTTTCAAAGGAGTACCGTTGTCAAAGGCACACGAATATGAACACGGGCAACACGATGAATGCTTTGGCTAATTGATTATTTGCTCACGTATAGTCAACTACAAACGCTAAGTAAGAATTAAAGGGGCAGCTATTACCTGCCCCAATGTGTCATTACGAATTGTATTTTATGATGAGAATTGGTGATATACATCACATATTTATGCATCTAAATAATCTGTTTCATGTTTATTTATGATCCCAATGCAATAAATTGCCATCAAAACACATAAATACACTAAATATCAATTAGTTAGATATTTAGCATTGAAAAATTACTTAGCTCAACAGAAAGCAATGTCAACGCTTTTTAGACTGTTGTTTCTCTTTTTTTAGCCAGATCTGCTATCTCTTTATGTGACTCACTTCACTTACATCATCTTATTTCTCTTCGTAAAATTACTTTGGAATTAAGTACAATAAGAAGAGGAACATTTATGAAGTCTGCATTGAAGAAAAGTGTCGTAAGTACCTCGATATCTTTGATACTGGCATCTGGTATGGCTGCATTTACCGCTCATGCGGCAGATGATGTAAAGCTGAAAGCAACTAAAACAAACGTTGCTTTCTCAGACTTTACGCCGACTGAATACAGTACTAAAGGAAAGCCAAATATCATCGTACTGACCATGGATGATCTGGGTTATGGACAACTTCCTTTTGATAAGGGTTCTTTTGACCCAAAAACAATGGAAAATCGTGAAGTTGTCGATACCTACAAAATAGGGATAGATAAAGCCATTGAAGCTGCACAAAAATCAACGCCAACACTCCTTTCGTTAATGGATGAAGGTGTACGTTTTACTAACGGCTATGTGGCGCACGGGGTTTCCGGTCCCTCCCGCGCCGCAATAATGACCGGTCGAGCGCCCGCTCGTTTTGGTGTGTACTCCAATACTGATGCTCAGGATGGTATTCCGCTGACAGAAACTTTCTTGCCTGAATTATTCCAGAATCATGGTTATTACACTGCTGCAGTAGGTAAATGGCACTTGTCAAAAATCAGTAATGTGCCAGTACCAGAAGATAAACAAACGCGTGACTATCATGACAACTTCACCACATTTTCTGCGGAAGAATGGCAACCTCAAAACCGTGGTTTTGATTACTTTATGGGATTCCACGCTGCAGGAACGGCATATTATAACTCCCCTTCTCTGTTCAAAAATCGTGAGCGCGTCCCCGCAAAAGGTTATATCAGCGATCAGTTAACCGATGAGGCAATTGGCGTTGTTGATCGTGCTAAAACACTTGACCAGCCTTTTATGCTTTACCTGGCTTATAATGCTCCGCACCTGCCAAACGACAACCCTGCACCAGAGCAATATCAGAAGCAATTTAATACCGGTAGCCAAACAGCAGATAACTACTACGCTTCCGTTTATTCTGTTGATCAGGGCGTAAAACGCATTCTTGAACAACTAAAGAAAAACGGACAGTATGACAATACAATTATTCTATTTACCTCTGATAATGGTGCAGTTATCGATGGTCCTCTGCCGCTGAACGGGGCGCAAAAAGGCTATAAGAGTCAGACCTATCCTGGCGGTACTCACACCCCAATGTTTATGTGGTGGAAAGGAAAACTTCAACCCGGTAATTATGACAAGCTGATTTCCGCAATGGATTTCTACCCGACAGCTCTTGATGCAGCCGATATCAGCATTCCAAAAGAGCTAAAATTGGATGGTGTTTCCTTGCTGCCCTGGTTGCAAGATAAGAAACAAGGTGAGCCACATAAAAATCTGACATGGATAACATCTTATTCTCACTGGTTTGATGAGGAAAATATTCCATTCTGGGATAATTACCACAAATTTGTCCGCCATCAGTCAGATGATTACCCGCATAACCCCAACACCGAGGACTTAAGCCAATTCTCTTATACGGTGAGAAATAACGATTATTCGCTTGTCTATACAGTAGAAAATAATCAGTTAGGTCTATACAAACTGACGGATCTACAGCAAAAAGATAACCTTGCCGCCGCCAATCCGCAGGTCGTTAAAGAGATGCAAGGCGTGGTAAGAGAGTTTATCGACAACAGCCAGCCACCGCTTAGCGAGGTAAATCAGGAGAAGTTTAACAATATCAAGAAAGCACTAAGCGAAGCGAAATAACTAAACCTTCATGCGGCGGATTTTTCCGCCGCCTTATTGAGCGAGATAGCGATGCACGTTACAGCCAAACCCTCCAGTTTTCAATGTAATCTCAAATGTGATTACTGTTTTTACCTTGAAAAAGAGTCGCAGTTTACTCATGAAAAATGGATGGATGACAGCACTCTGAAAGAGTTCATCAAACAATATATCGCAGCGTCTGGCAATCAGGTCTATTTTACCTGGCAAGGTGGTGAACCCACTCTGGCTGGCCTGGATTTTTTCCGTAAAGTTATTCACTATCAACAACGCTATGCAGGCCAAAAACGTATTTTTAATGCATTACAAACGAATGGCATTTTATTGAATAATGAATGGTGTGCCTTTCTCAAAGAACATGAGTTTCTGGTTGGTATCTCGATCGATGGACCCCAGGAGCTACATGACCGTTACAGACGCAGTAATTCAGGTAACGGTACTTTTGCAAAAGTGATAGCAGCCATCGAGCGTCTGAAATCATATCAAGTAGAGTTTAATACGTTAACCGTCATTAATAACGTTAATGTCCATTACCCTCTTGAGGTTTATCATTTTTTAAAATCTATCGGCAGTAAACATATGCAATTTATCGAATTGCTCGAAACCGGGACGCCGAATATTGATTTCAGTGGTCATAGTGAGAACACATTCCGTATCATTGATTTTTCTGTGCCTCCCACGGCTTATGGCAAGTTTATGTCAACCATTTTTATGCAATGGGTTAAAAACGATGTGGGTGAAATTTTCATCCGTCAGTTTGAAAGCTTTGTCAGCCGTTTTTTGGGGAATGGGCATACCAGTTGTATTTTCCAGGAGTCCTGCAAGGATAATCTGGTTGTTGAAAGTAATGGAGACATTTACGAATGCGACCATTTTGTCTATCCACAGTACAAAATTGGAAACATTAATAAATCTGAACTCAAAACGATGAATAGTGTTCAACTGACAGCGCAAAAAAAACAGATTTCAGCGAAATGTCAGCAATGTGTATATAAACCTATCTGCAATGGCGGTTGTCCTAAGCATCGTATTACTAAAGTAAACAATGAGACTGTTTCCTATTTTTGTGAAGGTTATAAAATCCTTTTTTCAACAATGGTGCCTTATATGAACGCCATGGTGGAGTTAGCTAAGAACAGAGTTCCGCTTTACCACATTATGGATGTTGCAAAACAAATGGAGAATAATTAATAACGCTCCCCCTTAGTTCCATTCTTAGCCTCCTTCTTATGACCTTAACAAGGCACCCGACATAAATTCCTGTCGGGTGTTTCGTCTTCATCATCTTCCTTTGCGAAAATCCTGGCTTACGTGGTGTGCGTCAGAGCATTAGCAATGCCCTTGATTATCAATAGCATAACCATAACAACTGAAAATCAAATATTTCTTTATATTTCAAATTGTTAAATGATACTTAAATAAATTTCATCAGTAAATCATTGCCATAGATAATCATTGAATGGCACAATCAATTTTCGCTAATGATAACCATTCCCATTACGTTTTGTATGTTGATAGCAAAGTATCTCTGTCTGCTGAAGCCCTTTTGGCTGCGTAAGAATAATAAAACTTCAGTGTTGTTAATCATTATTATCCTCGCCATGATCCTTGGCGTGGTTAAAATTCAGGTCTGGTTAAACGACTGGAATAATGATTTTTTCAATGCGCTAAGCCAGAAAGAAACTGATAAGCTTTGGCAGCTTGTCCTTTGGTTCCCTGCCCTGCTGGGGATCTTTGTATTAATATCCGTAAACAAAACATGGTTAATTAAACTACTGACTATTCGCTGGCGCGAATGGTTAACAGATTACTACCTTAATCGCTGGTTTGCAGATAAAAACTACTACTTCACGCAGATCTACGGCGAGCATAAAAATACAGATAACCCTGACCAACGTATCGCTGAAGACATTCTCTTACTGATCAGCAAAACGCTCAGCCTTTCATTTGGTTTCATCCAGTCACTGAGCATGCTGATCACCTTTACCATTATTCTTTGGCAAAGCGCGGGTACGCTCTCATTCACTGTTAGTGGAACAGAATGGAATATCCAGGGGTATATGGTCTATACCGTCGTGCTCATTGTGATCGGTGGAACTTTATTTACCCATAAGGTTGGTAAACGTATTCGTCCGCTTAATGTGGAAAAACAACGTAGCGAAGCGACATTTCGAACTAATCTTGTGCAGCATAATAAGCAGGCAGAACTGATTGCGCTAAGCAATGCTGAATCTCTACAACGGCAGGAGTTGAGCGACAATTTTCATATCATTAAAGAGAACTGGCATCGTTTAATGAATCGCCAGCGGTGGCTTGATTACTGGCAGAATATTTATTCGCGCTCGCTTAGCGTTCTTCCCTACTTTCTGTTATTGCCGCAGTTTATTAGCGGACAGATCAATCTGGGCGGACTGATGAAATCACGCCAGGCATTTATGCTGGTATCGAACAATTTAAGCTGGTTTATTTATAAATATGATGAACTTGCTGAACTGGCTGCGGTTATCGATCGCTTGTATGAGTTCCATCAACTCACCGAACAGCGCCCTACGAATAAGCCTAAAAATTGCCAACATGCGGTACAAGTGGCTGACGCGAGTATTCGTACTCCTGATAATAAGATCATATTAGAGAACCTGAACTTTCATGTTTCGCCAGGCAAATGGCTATTACTGAAAGGTTACTCTGGTGCGGGAAAAACCACACTGCTTAAAACATTATCCCACTGCTGGCCGTGGTTTAAAGGTGATATTTCGTCTCCTGCTGACAGTTGGTATGTGTCACAAACACCGTTAATCAAAACCGGCTTACTGAAAGAGATTATTTGTAAAGCACTTCCCCTGTCCGTAGACGATAAATCGTTGAGCGAAGTACTGCATCAGGTTGGTCTGGGGAAATTGGCTGCGCGTATTCATGATCACGATCGCTGGGGAGATATTCTTTCCAGCGGCGAAAAACAACGTATCGCCCTGGCTCGATTAATTTTACGACGTCCGAAATGGATATTTCTTGACGAAACTACCTCTCATCTTGAGGAACAAGAGGCTATCCGCTTACTGCGTTTAGTGCGTGAAAAACTACCCTCAAGCGGCGTCATTATGGTCACACATCAACCTGGTGTCTGGAGCCTGGCTGATGATATTTGCGACATTAGCGCGGTTTTATAAAAACAATAAAAGCCCTGCTGTACGGAGATAAAAATAAATGAAGCGAGTTCTTATTCCTGGCGTCATTTTATGTGGCGCTGATGTGGCGCAGGCTGTCGATGACAAAAATAAGTACATGCCTGTTTTTGAAGAGATGACGGTCTATGCGCCTGTCCCTGTGCCTGTAAACGGGAACACGCATTACACCAGTGAAAGTATAGAGCGCCTACCGACCGGGAATGGCAATATCAGCGATCTGCTGAAAACCAACCCCGCGGTGCGCATGGATACAACGCAAAGTACTTCGTTGAACCAGGGCGATATTCGCCCGGAGAAAATCTCTATTCACGGTGCATCGCCCTATCAGAATGCCTATTTGATTGACGGTATAAGTGCAACTAACAACTTGAACCCGGCGAATGAGTCCGATGCCAGTAGTGCAACCAATATTAGCGGGATGTCACAGGGTTATTATCTGGATGTCAGCTTACTGGACAATGTGACACTTTATGACAGTTTTGTGCCGGTTGAATTTGGCCGCTTCAATGGCGGGGTAATTGATGCAAAGATCAAACGCTTCAACGCTGATGATAGCAGCGTGAAACTGGGTTATCGCACTACGCGGTCGGACTGGTTAACATCGCATATCGATGAGAATAACAAGAGCGCATTTAATCAAGGTTCTTCAGGAAGTACTTATTACTCTCCAGATTTTAAAAAGAACTTTTATACCTTGTCGTTTAATCAGGAACTCGCTGATAACTTTGGCGTTACCGCCGGTTTATCGCGCCGCCAGTCTGATATCATCCGCGCGGATTATGTTTCGAATGACGGCATTGTCGCCGGCAGGGCACAGTATAAAAACGTTATCGATACTGCATTGAGCAAATTTACCTGGTTTGCCAGCGACCGCTTTACCCACGATTTAACCTTAAAATATACCGGCTCCAGCCGTGATTATAATACCAGCACCTTCCCGGAGTCTGATCGCGAAATGGGTAATAAATCCTATGGTCTGGCATGGGATATGGATACCCAGCTCGCATGGGCCAAACTGCGTACCACCGTTGGTTGGGATCATATTAGTGATTATACCCGTCACGATCATGACATCTGGTACACCGAACTTTCATGTACATATGGTGATATTTCAGGGCGTTGCACCCGTGGCGGATTAGGACACATTTCCCAGGCTGTAGATAATTACACCTTCAAAACACGCCTTGACTGGCAAAAATTCGCCGTGGGTAATGTTTCGCATCAACCCTACTTCGGCGCGGAATACATCTATTCCGATGCATGGACTGAACGCCATAACCAGTCTGAATCCTATGTGATTAATGCTGCCGGAAAGAAAACTAACCATACCATTTACCATAAAGGTAAAGGCAGCCTGGGAATAGACAATTACACGCTGTATATGGCGGATCGCATTAACTGGCGTAATGTGTCGTTAATGCCCGGCGTGCGGTATGACTATGATAACTATCTGTCAAACCACAATATCTCCCCGCGCTTTATGACGGAATGGGATATTTTTGCTGATCAAACCTCAATGATTACCGCAGGTTATAACCGTTACTATGGCGGGAATATTCTTGATATGGGATTACGTGATATCCGCAATAGCTGGACAGAATCGGTATCAGGCAATAAAACCCTGACGCGCTATCAGGATTTGAAAACGCCTTATAACGATGAACTGGCAATGGGATTGCAGCAAAAAATCGGTAAGAACGTTATTGCGCGCGCAAACTATGTTTACCGTGAAGCGCATGATCAAATCAGCAAAAGCAGTCGTACCGATAGCGCGACTAAAACCACCATTACTGAATATAACAACGACGGTAAAACCAAAACGCATTCGTTCAACCTCAGTTTTGAACTGGCCGAACCCCTGCATATCAGCCAGGTAGATATTAACCCACAAATTGTCTTTAGCTATATCAAGAGCAAGGGCAACTTGTCGTTAAACAATGGTTATGAGGAGAGCAATACAGGTGATAACCAGGTTGTTTATAACGGTAATCTGGTCTCTTACGATAGCGTTCCAGTGGCGGATTTTAATAATCCACTAAAGATCTCCTTAAACATGGATTTCACGCATCAACCGAGCGGGTTGGTGTGGGCGAATACGCTGACCTGGCAAGAAGCGCGTAAAGCTCGCATTATCCTGGGTAAGACGAATGCGCAATACATCAGCGAATATTCAGATTACAAGCAGTATGTTGACGAAAAACTGGATAGCAGCCTGACCTGGGACACCCGCTTGTCCTGGAGGCCACAATTTCTGAAACAACAAAACCTGACGATCAGTGCCGATATTCTCAATGTACTGGATAGCAAAACCGCTGTTGATACAACGAATACCGGCGTGGCGACCTACGCCAGTGGCCGTACTTTCTGGCTTGATGTCAGCATGAAATTTTAATAGTTCGGATTTTACTTAACCGGGTAAATTCGCCCGGTTTTCGCATGGAGATAATTATGAGAAACCTCTGTTTCTTACTGACGTTAGTGGCAACTCTGTTGCTCCCCGGGCGACTGATTGCCGCCGCCTTACCGCAGGATGAAAAGTTAATTACCGGACAACTGGACAATGGCTTGCGATATCTGATTTATCCGCATGCTCAACCAAAGGATCAGGTAAATTTATGGCTGCAAATTCATACCGGTTCATTGCAGGAAGAAGACAATGAGCGCGGCGTGGCTCATTTTGTAGAACATATGATGTTTAACGGCACAAAAACATGGCCGGGTAATAAAGTCATCGAAACATTTGAGTCGATGGGCCTGCGTTTTGGTCGCGATGTTAATGCCTATACCAGCTATGACGAAACAGTGTATCAGGTGAGTTTGCCGACTACGCAGAAACAAAATCTGCAACAAGTGATGGCAATCTTCAGTGAATGGAGTAATGCCGCAACCTTTGAAAAACTCGAAGTAGACGCTGAACGCGGCGTAATTACTGAGGAATGGCGTGCACATCAGGATGCGAAATGGCGTACATCTCAGGCGCGCCGCCCTTTTCTTTTGGCAAATACACGTAATTTAGACCGTGAACCTATCGGCCTGATGGATACTGTTGCCACAGTCACACCGGCACAATTGCGCCAATTTTATCAACGCTGGTATCAACCCAATAATATGACCTTTATTGTGGTCGGCGATATCGACAGTAAAGAAGCGCTGGCGCTGATAAAGGATAATTTAAGTAAGCTCCCGGCTAATAAAGCAGCTGAAAATCGCGTCTGGCCGACAAAAGCAGAAAACAATCTACGCTTTAATATTATTAATGATAAAGAAAACCGGGTGAACGGCATTGCACTCTATTATCGCCTGCCACTGGTACAAGTAAACGATGAGCAAAGCTTTATCGAACAAGCGGAATGGAGCATGTTGGTTCAGCTGTTCAATCAACGTCTGCAGGAACGTATACAGTCGGGCGAGTTGAAGACTATTTCTGGTGGCACTGCGCGCAGCGTTAAAATTGCACCCGATTATCAGTCGCTGTTTTTCCGTGTAAATGCACGTGACAATAATATGCAGGATGCTGCGAATGCATTAATGGCAGAGTTGGCAACCCTCGATCAACATGGTTTTTCTGCTGAAGAACTCGACGATGTTAAAACTACCCGCCTAACCTGGCTGAAAAATGCGGTTGATCAGCAAGCTGAACGCGATTTACGTATGCTGACCAGTCGCCTGGCGTCCAGCTCGTTAAATAATACGCCGTTCTTGTCGCCGGAAGAGACATACCAACTTTCGAAACGTCTGTGGCCGCAAATTACCGTGCAAAGTCTGGCGGAAAAATGGCAGCAGCTAAGAAAGAACCAGGACGCATTTTGGGAGCAAATGGTAAACAATGAAGTTGCCGCCAAAAAAGCATTGTCTCCTGCGGCTATCCTGGCGCTGGAAAAAGAGTACGCCAACAAAAAGCTGGCGGCTTACATCTTCCCAGCCAGAAATTTATCGTTAACAGTAGACGCTGACCCACAGGCGGAAATTAGCAGTAAAGAAACACTGGCTGAGAATCTGACATCATTAACACTTTCTAATGGTGCCAGGGTTATTCTGGCAAAATCAGCGGGTGAAGAGCAAAAGCTACAAATTATTGCCGTATCTAATAAAGGTGATTTAAGTTTCCCTGCGGAGCAAAAATCACTTATCGCGCTGGCAAATAAAGCGGTGAGTGGCAGCGGCGTTGGTGATCTCTCCTCTTCCAGCCTGAAACGCTGGAGTGCGGAAAACTCGGTAACCATGAGCAGCAAAGTCAGTGGGCTGAATACGTTGCTCTCCGTGAGCGCGCGGGCTAATAATCCTGAACCTGGTTTCCAGTTGATTAACCAGCGAATCACTCACAGCACGATTAATGACAATATTTGGGCATCGCTACAAAATGCTCAAATTCAGGCGTTGAAAACGCTCGACCAGCGTCCAGCAGAGAAATTCGCCCAGCAGATGTATGAGAAGCGCTATGCTGATGATCGTACGAAATTACTGCAAGAAAAACAGATTGCACAATTTACTGCCGCAGACGCGCTGGCAGCCGATCGCCAGTTATTTTCATCTCCAGCGGATATCACGTTTGTCGTTGTCGGTAATGTCGCAGAAGACAAACTTCTGCCGTTAATTACGCGTTACTTAGGATCAATAAAACACTCTGATTCGCCATTAGCCGCAGGTAAACCATTAACTCGCGCGACGGACAACGCATCGGTTACAGTAAAAGAACAAAATGAACCTGTGGCACAGGTTTCACAGTGGAATCGTTATGATTCCCGGACACCTGTAAATCTGGAGACGCGTATGGCGCTCGATGCTTTTAACGTCGCACTGGCAAAAGATCTACGCATTAATATTCGTGAACAGGCATCTGGGGCATACAGCGTTTCTTCTCGCCTCTCGGTTGATCCTCAGGCCAAAGATATCACCCATTTGCTGGCTTTTACTTGTCAACCAGAACGGCATGAAGAACTGTTAGCGTTAGCGAATGAAGTGATGGTTAAGCGTCTGGCTAAAGGGATCAGTAAGCAAGAACTGAACGAATACCAGCAAAACGTTCAGCTCAGCCTCGATATCCAACAGCGTAGCGTTCAACAATTAGCGAACACCATTGTAAATAGTCTTATTCAATATGACGATCCTGCAGCATGGACTGAGCAGGAGCAATTGTTGAAACAAATGACGGTAGAGAATGTTAATACTACCGTTAAACAATATCTTTCTCATCCGGTAAATACTTATACCGGAGTATTATTGCCAAAATAATAACAGCCCCGTCAACACATCGTTGGCGGGGATTTTATCAATATTCGCTATTTTTATGTAATAATTTTATAAATGCGTTCAAAATAATAACCAAGTACTAATAGTGATATTTTAAGGTCTGATTTTTACGTGATAATTCAGGAGGCGTAGAAAGTGCATAAAAATAACAACATAAAACACCTTGCCACCACCCAAGAATTCAATAATATATTGATTTTCAATGAAAATATATTATTCGCATAATATCTCACGATAAATAACATTAGGATTTTGTTATTTAAACACGAGTCCTTTGTACTTGCTTACTTTATCGATAAATCCTACTTTTTTAATGCGATCCAATCATTTTAAGGAGTTTAAAATGGATAAGAAGCAAGTAACGGATTTAAGGTCGGAATTACTCGATTCACGTTTTGGCGCTAAGTCTATTTCCACTATTGCAGAATCAAAACGATTTCCGCTGCACGAAATGCGCGATGATGTCGCATTCCAGATTATCAATGATGAATTATATCTTGATGGCAACGCTCGTCAGAACCTGGCCACTTTCTGCCAGACCTGGGACGACGAAAATGTCCACAAGTTGATGGATTTATCCATTAACAAAAACTGGATCGACAAAGAAGAATATCCGCAATCTGCAGCCATCGACCTGCGTTGCGTAAACATGGTTGCCGATCTGTGGCATGCGCCTGCGCCGAAAAATGGTCAGGCCGTTGGCACCAACACCATTGGTTCTTCCGAGGCCTGTATGCTCGGCGGGATGGCGATGAAATGGCGTTGGCGCAAGCGTATGGAAGCCGCAGGCAAGCC